>JBDTSX010000169.1:0-8485 GCA_039930925.1 Acidobacteriota bacterium
CACCGGCGCGTTCTCTCGTGGGCAACGGGCTTGACACGGCCGCGCACCCAGCGAAGCGCCCGGAATCCCTCGACGTCTGACCACATCGGGCAGCTCGCTGACCGGCGTGACGAACAGAGCGCCGAAGACGATGGTCAGTCCGGCCACCGCGAGTCGGCGGCCGCTCATGAAATAGTGACACGCAACAGACGGGTCAGAAGCGTGGCTTTGGATGAAGAACTAGCCAATCTCTGGGCGATCCGGCTGTCTACGCTGAATCGTCGGTTCGAAGGCGTGAACAGCACCAGAACATTGGCGGCAAGTATGGCGAGATATGTCCACGGGCCCTCCGGTGTGCTGCCTTGCGCGATCAGCAGGTTCACCGCCTGCAGCACGCCGAGGAGAGCGCCGGCTCTGGTCGCCGCTCCCAACACCAGCGACAGTCCGATCGTGACCTCGGTCAGAAGAACCAGCCAGCCGAACAGATGGAAGTTCGGCACGACGATATCCTGCAGGAACGCGCGATAGAGATCGACGGTTGGAGACTGGATGCTCTGCTGGAATGCGAACATGAGGCCTCGCGGGTCGTGCAGGCCGAAGTCCGGCGGGAGCTTCCAGTGCTGCTCGTACAGCCAATACCATCCGAGCGCGATGCGGGCCAGTGCGAATACCGTGGCGAACCTGGCGGAACGACGCGGCACGGATCCGTCGGCCTGGTCTTGAAACGGTTTGTCTGTCATTGGCTTCTTCGTCAGGTCTCGCGTGCCGACGGACACGACACTAACGACGGGGCTTGTACCACCGGACCATCGCCTGTCCGGGAACCCCGAGGCGAAACAGAAGCGTCATGACCCAGATAACGGCAATCGTCTTGAACCATCCGGTTCGCTGGTGCCGGCGGGCCGAGGTGACGACCGCCTCGTCGAGCAGCGTCAGCCGCCCGTAGCGCCGCAGCCGGGCGAGGATTTCCAGATCCTCCATCACGCTCCAATCCTTGAAGCCGCCTGCCCGCGCAAACACCTCCCGACGAACGAACATCGCCTGGTCGCCAAAAAACGTGTTCAGCAGCGACGACCGCAGATTCACGTTGTAGGTCACGAGCCTGGCCAGCCGTCCTGGATGATCGAAGCGCAGGCGGAACGCGCCGGCAATCACGTCCGGATCCTGCAGCGCCCCGGCGATGGCTGCCGCCGCGCCCAGAGGCAGCATCGTGTCGGCGTGGAGGAAGAGGAGCACGTCGCCGGTGGCCAGCGCGGCCGCGTGATTGAGCGCGGCTCCGCGCGTCATGTCGAGCGCCAATACGTTCGCGTACGGTTGCGCAATCGTGGCGGTGCGGTCCGCGCTGCACCCGTCGGCCACGAACAACTCGTGCGGGGCCAGCACCGCGGTGGCGCGGCGCAGTGTGTCGGCGATCACGGCTTCTTCGTTGAAGGCAGGCACGATCACCGACAGCTTCACCCGGTTCCTCCTGACCGCGCCGTGTACGCTCGGACGTGCCCGACAGATGTGAACACGAATCGATGTCGGCAAGCACGGCGACACCGGAACGAACGCACGCAGCAGCTAGTCGCAGCGGAGGTGACGGTCGATTGACGTACAGCCACAATCGTTCACCGAGCGACTGCGCGCGGCCATCGTCGATCGCCGCGGCCCTGTCGAATCACTCAGCACGTGCCGTCGCGACCTGTCGTTCGTGCGACAATCGCCTGTCCGGTCAGGCGTGACGAGGCGACGAGATCCGGTCGCTGGCGGCGGCGGCGCGGCTTGTCAGAGCGATCAGATTGGCGGCAATCGCTTCGTCTGAGCGCTCAGAGCAGATCCAGCAGCAGCGCCACTCCGGACCTGCGACCGCCGCCGTCCAACTCGACGGGCGCGGGGATCGGTGGCCGCGGAGTCGGCACGTCATTGTGGTTATTCTAAAGCTGTTTTCGCCGGCCGCCGCACGAGCGTGCCAATGGCGCCAGCGGAGTCGCGCGTGAGACGAGTTCCGACGGCCGCGTCTTGACGCACTCCGATGACGACCGCGTGCTGGCGATCATGGCCAAGGCGCCGCGCGCCGGTCACGTCAAGACCCGCCTCAGTTCGGTGTACCCACCCGCGCTCGTTGTCCAACTGTACCGGGCGCTCATCGAAGACAGCATCGCGCTCGCCCGCACTGTCGGCGTCAGCATCGCGGCCGTCTGTCCGGCCGACGACGCAGAGACGATCGCCGCATGGCTGCCGTCCGACGTTCGCGTCGTGCCGCAGCGCGGGCAAGGGCTCGCCGCAGGTCTTTCGTCTGTGTTCGAGCTGCTCTGCGAGCCGCCGCGCCGCGTCATCGCCTTCAACGGCGATAGCCCGCACCTGCCGCCCGCCGTGCTCGAGTCTGCCTTTGCCGCTCTCGCGGCTCACGATCTGGTCTTCGGGCCGTGTGACGATGGCGGGTATTACCTGGTGGGTGCCACCCGAGCACATGCGGGGTTGTTCAATCCGGACGCGATGGGAACCGGATCCTCGCTCGACGCGCTCATCGCGGAGTCCCGCCGGCTCGGCCTGTCGTCAACCCTCACGGCGGAGCACTACGACGTGGACGTGCCCGAAGATCTCGCGCGCCTCACCCATGAGCTGCTGACCCGGCCAGAGCGCGCGCCGAAGACCGCCGCGCTGCTGGCGCGGTGGCCGTCGGCACCCCCGCTCCCATCGCCACCGTGAGGAATGTGCAAGCGCCGGCGCCTAATCGCTTTGAACTCTCAGTGATACCACGCGTCGTGACGCCTTGAGCTCGGGCGACCGATCGGGCCAGATCTGTGCTTCACCGGCCACCAACTGACCTTTAGCCCCGCAACTGACAGCTCTGCGAAGGCGCCACCGGACGGCGATTGGAAGGGTCCGGCCGCTACTCCAACGGCGCGACATCGGTCAGTGCAAATCCTTCCTTCCGGGCGGCGGCGCCGAGACGGTCGTCGAGGGTAACCAGTTCCAAAGAGACGGGACGACGTTCCGCCGCCACGAACGCGGCCGCAAGCTGCAGGGCGGCGGCGGCGCGCAACGGATGCACACGCAGAAATCGAACTGATGCTTCCCGGACGGCATCGCCTGGGTCGACTTCGTGCCACCCTCTGGTGAGCTGCTTCAGCCGCTCGAAGGCTTGGGTGACCGCCGGCTCGACGAGGGTGCCATTGCGTTCGAGGCGATCGCGGACGCCCACTCCACCTCAGTGCCCCCCCAGGCGAGCATCCCCGAATCTGCACTGGCGAGACCCTGCATGTGTCCGGTCGACGCTTCACTGATCAGGAGCGGCACGATCGCAGAGGCGTCCCAGAACCTCATCGTCCTGCACGGCGGTCTTCGATGAGCACTCGTACACCCGAGGTCCCGTCCGTCGGACGCGGCGGGGGATCGGTAAGCAGAGACTGCGTGTTCGGGCAAAATCCGTGATCGACTTGACTTCGCGTGAAGGCGGACGTGCTCGGTGGCCGGCAGGAGGTGCTCATGCTCACCGAAGACGTCGTCTATTTGAGCGCACACGGGGCGCCCGGATCACCGGCCAAATAGGGGTTCAACGCCCGCTCGCGCCGTCGGCGCTGACGCAACACTTCGGTCGAGCCCTCAATGGAAGGGTTTCAACCGCAACGTCCGGCTGAAGCCGGACGCCACGGACGGTGTTGAAGCCGGACGCCACCAGTCCCACGGCGTGGTGGAGATGGCACAATGGCCATCTCCACACAGTCGCCGCGACCACCTGCCGGACGGCGGCCCGCCGTCAAGGCCCGCGCCCGGCGGACATTCGAGCAGTACGGTGACCGGTCAGATCCGCCATTCCCGGACGGAGACGTCGCGTTACTGGCGCACCATCGGCGTCTCAGTCACACTGCGTTCCCCGGTCCCCCTCACTCGTCCACCGTGCAATCGTTCGACTGGGTCCCCAGCCGCCCGGTGCAGCGTGAGACCACTCCGTGGATGGCCTGCAATCCGAAGTGATTGGCTGCGGGCTTTCCGAGCGTCATGGTGAGATTCGAGAACTTCACCACGGCGCCTCCCAGGACGCAGACGGTCAACGGCGATGGATTTCCAAAGGGCGCTCCGCTTCCGTTGCCGGTGACGAAGACCGAGCCGGTGACCACGAATCCGTCGGTCGCCGCCGGGTTGAATTTCGGGCAACTGGCCGCCCAGTCTGCGCTAACGACAGCGTCCGTCATGCTCATGTGATGGGTGTGGGCGCTCCGCGTGGCCGGGTCATCCTTGTTCACCGTGCCTTGCGTAATCCCGTAATCCGATGTCTCCATGTTCATGACCGCCAGAAACGAGGCCGTACCCCGTCGTTCGTCCATTTCCAACGACCAGCTGCCGTGCATTTCGTAGGGGCCGCCGCCGACGACTGCGGCCGATGGCGTGTAGTCGTTGATCAAGCCGCTGAAATGCCGTGGCGGCGGCGCCGGCCGATTGCGATCGCCCGCCTGATCCGCGGTCCAGGCGGGCCGGCGTTCGGACTGAACGAAGTTGCTCGCGACGTCGATGTCGCCGAACCGGCCGACGGTGGGCGTGCCGACGAACCCGGGGGCGGCCTTCGCGTGGACGGACCCGGGATACAGGGTCGGCCCCGCGATTACGGCGGCTAGCAGAACGGCGAACGTCACGCTTGGGCGCATGTTGAGCTCCTTTCGATGGCGTCCCGGCGTTGAGACGCCCGGATACGATCGACCGGGAGCGGCAGGCGATCAAGGGGCGCGACGAGGGATTCGTGGCCTTTCCGTGAGATGCCGTCGAATGCCGTCTTTCGCCGTGGCGGCGCTACAATCACGGCTTGCCATGCAGCACGACCGCCTCGATTCGTGGAAGGCGATCGCGGCTCACCTCCATCGCGGCGTCACGACGCTTCAGCGCAGGGAAAAGCGGAAGGCATGCCGTTTCACCGGCACCTGCACGACCGGATGGGGTCGGGAATGCTCTCAGCGGGTCGGCAGGTCGAGCAGCACGATATCGGACTGCTCGTTCACTTGCTCTAGTACGAGTTCACGCCCATCCGGAGAGATGTCGAAGTCGCGGATGTTGAAGTCCGGAGCGAGATCGGTCAGCGGATGTTCGGCGCCAGTTTCCAGATCGATCTGCCAGAGATTCTTGTGCCGGATTTCTCCGCGCAGCACGACCAGCGACCGCCGTCCCGGCATGAAGCACAGATGCCTGGCGCCGCGGGTCAGTGTCAGTGTGGGCAGCTGGTAGGGCATTGCGTCCGCCTTGACCGCCTTGACCGGAAATGTCGTTCCGATATCGGCACCAGAAAACAGGACGATGGCGCCGTCCGGCGACCACACGGGATCCAGCGAGTGTTCCTTGACGAAAGGCGCCGGTGGGCGACCGTCGAGCGGAACGCTGACGAGGTGCGGGACGCCGTCGGCGGCGGCAGCGACGGTGATGGATTGCCCGTCGGGTGTCCAGGACGGAGCGCCCTGCAGGTCGAGCGATTTCGCGACAATGCGTGCGTCGGTGCCGTCCGCGTTCGCCACGTACAGCAGCGTGTGTGCGGCTTGCCGAATCGAAAAGGCAATGCGACCTCCGTTCCGCGCGATTGCCACCCCCCCGATGATCCGAGCGTCAGGCGCGCTCCATAACTCTGTGGCCGCGTCGCCTTGCATCTTCCATATGCTGTCGCCGCCACCTTTTGAGGAGACGTACAGCAGGTAGTCGGCGCCCAGCCGCGGGGAGGATCCCTTCCCGGTGGTCAGCGGGATGCGGCGGGCGGTCGCCATCTCGGCGCGTCCCCCGGTGATTGGCACCCGCCAGAGCGTGCTCCTCGGGCTGGCCAGTGTCGCCACCAGGCGCCGGCCGTCGGAGCTCGCCGCGAGCGACGAGTACCTGTCCGTGCCGGAGCTCACGCGGCGAGGAAGGCGCTCCTCGACGTCGAGACTGTAAATCCATGGACCCGATCCGTCCGCGTCGCTGGCGAGGTACAACAGTGTCCGCGCGTCCAGGAAGATGGGATAGCTCACCACCGAGTCGTGGTTCGTCATCCGCTCCGGCCTTTCTCCGGTCGGCGTGACCCGCCAGATGTCCATCCGATCGGGCACCGTCCCCTGCACGAAGTAGATGAACGCCCGGTCCGGGGACCAGACGAGGAAATGACTGTGGAGCCCGGGCGGGGCCGAGAAGACCTGGCGCGCTTTCGACGACTGGCCCGAATCCCGCACAAACATGGGGTCTCCAGGTCCGGGGGTGTGATAAACAAGCCGGCCGTTGGTCGTCGAGTCGTATTCTGCGACGCCCTCCAGGTAGGGTCGCGGCAGTCCGCCGAGCACCGGCACTGCCCACACGCCGATCTCGGATTGACCCGAACCGGCGGACTTGCGTGTCCAGAACGTGACCAGGGTTCCGTCGGGTGAGAAGCCCAATTCACGAATCGCCGGATTCACGAGTTCCCCCGCTACGCCTCGAGTCAGGTTGGAGAACCGACCCGTACCAATTTGAGTGACCCACACGTCCGTGCGCCCGTCGCGATCTGACTGAAAGGCAGCGAATCTTCCATCACGGGACAGTGCGGCGGCCCGTTCGATGCCATCGAAGTCCGTCAGTTGCTGAAACCGCGCGTCGGCCAGCGGGTTCGACCTCGAGCGGTAGCGCTGTTGGAACTGCCAGACTGCGAGGATGGTTACGAGGATCCCCCCCGCGACAGCCATCCAGATGCCGATGCGGTAGT
Source organism: Acidobacteriota bacterium (assembly GCA_039930925.1). Taxonomy (GTDB): domain Bacteria; phylum Acidobacteriota; class Vicinamibacteria; order Vicinamibacterales; family 2-12-FULL-66-21; genus JALZOC01. Next base: position 6,650 of record JBDTSX010000169.1, read on the forward strand.
GCCGTGTCGGGAGAATGGCCGGCGTGTCGGAGCGTTTCTCCCTCTCGGCCTCTCCGGCGACCGCCGCGCGCCGGCTTTTCGCCCAGGTATCGAGCTCGGCGCGGGATGCGTAGACCGATCCCATCTTGTCGTGGACGTGACGATGCACGGGCATCTTTTCGCGCTTTTCCCAGCGCTGCACGGTCGTCACGTCCCGGCTCATGTGCGCGGCGATTTCCTTCCATGAGTCCAGGCGGTCGCCGGGCGGGCGCTGGTTGTCCATCGTGGGGCTGTCCTGCAGGCTGGCCGCGCCTCGCGGCAATCGACGGTATCTCGCAAATCGCCGGCGGCACCGCGATTCGCTGCTTGTTTGCTCGTATGCTACCGCCTATTCTGCGCCAGCGAGATGAGGAGTCAAGGCCAGGAGGTGGACGATGTCCGAAAGGTGTCTTCCGGCGCGCAGATGGATCGGGTGGATGGCGTTGCCGGTCGCCGCGGCGTTCGCATGGCAGGCGGAGATGGCGTCGGCACAGGAGATCACCGGAGCCTTGTTTGGGATCGTCCGGGACGCACAAGGCGGGGTCCCGCGCGGGGCAGTCGTCCGGATGAGTTCAACTGCGCTCATCGGGGGACCAGAAACAATGACCACGAACGAGAGCGGGCGTCTCCGCTTTCCGGCTTTGCCTCCAGGATCGTACGGGCTCGACGTCGAGGCCCAGGGATTCGCGGCCTATCACGAAGAGAACATCCGGATCGGCGTCGGTGCGACCCTCGAGAGGACGGTCGTTCTGAGGCTGGCGAACATCGCGGAGTCGCTGGTCGTCCAGGGAGCCGGATCGCGGATTGAAGCGCGCGGGAGCGGATTCGAGACTCGTTTCGGCCCAGAAGACCTGAAAGCGATCCCGGTCCGGAGATTCAGCATGTTCGACTTCATTCGGGCCGCTCCCGGAGTCTCCCCCACCTCGCCGAGAAGCGTGTCGACCAACAGTGTGTCCGTGTTTGGCTCAGGGACGAACGAGAACGCGTTCCTCATCGACGGCACCAACTTTACGTGCCCGTGCAGCGGCGAGGCACGGTCCGAGCCGGGTGTCGACTTCATCCAAGCACGATCTCCGGCACGCCCTTCCTGACGTTCGGGCAGGATCCGAACAGTCTGACCAACGCGCGCGGCCGGATGCCAAACGATCGACCTCACATGCTGCGGGGTATGGGCCGCGCCGACGTTCCACGGACGGGTCTCAGCGTTGCCGCCAACGTGCAGTATTTCACCGGCAAGCCCTGGGCGGCTTCGACGCAGATCGCGCTTCCACAGGGCGACCAGCGCATCCTGCTCGAACCGCGCGGATCGCGCGGATCGCGCCGACTGTCGTCACAAATGCTTGTCGATCTACGCCTCTCGAGGCCGATCAGGTTCGGCGGCTCGAATCGCGTCGAGCTGTTCGCGGACGTGCTGAATGCGCTCAACAACACGGCGGAGGAAAGCTTGGGAACGGACAATCTGTTCAGTGCAACCTTCGGCCAGCCCGCCGCGTTTGTCGATCCACGCCGTGTGATGCTCGGAGCACGGCTGAATCTGGGCCGATGAGGATGCAGAGGATCCGCGGAGATCAGAGGTCGGCCGGTTCACTGCCGGCCTCGCTGGCTGCGACTCTGGTGCTGATATTCCCCTGGTGCGCAGCCAGCCAGGAACACGATCACTCGTCGTCGATTGACAAGCTGGGCAGCGTTGCCTTTGCGACATCCTGCAGTGCCGCGGCGCAGCCGCAGTTCAACCGCGCCGTTGCTCTGCTGCACTCGTTTGAGTTCCTGCGGGCGATCGAGGAGTTCGGCGCAACACTCTCGATTGATCCATCGTGC
>JBDTSX010000170.1:0-8481 GCA_039930925.1 Acidobacteriota bacterium
GAGTCCTCTATACGCCGCGCAACTACGACGGCCGGTATCGGGGGCCGCTGCTCGCGCGCCTGGCGCTGGCCGGCTCAGAAAACGTGCCCGCTGTGGCGCTCGCGTCGGAGCTCGGCGTGCCCGGCCTCCTCCGTTTTCTTCAGCGCGCCGGCCTCTCGACCTTCGATCGAAATGCGTCCTATTACGGCCTGGGGATCACGCTCGGCAACGCCGAGGTCCGCCTCGACGAACTGGTCGGCGCCTACGCGGCCTTCGCGCGCGGCGGTGAATGGATGTCGCCCGTCTACCTGCACGGTGCACCGCATGAACGGCGGACGCTGGTTTCGCCGCGGACCGCCTTCTGGATCACCGACGTCCTCTCGGATCCGGCAGCGCGCGAGTACATCTTCGGACGCGGCGGCAGCCTCGAGCTGCCGTTTCCCGTCGCCGTCAAGACCGGCACGTCGCAGGCGTACCACGACAACTGGACGGTCGGCTATTCGCGCCACGTCACGGTCGGCGTCTGGGTCGGCAACTTCGATCGCACGCCGCTGCGCGACTCGACCGGCGTTACCGGGGCCGGCCCAATCTTCCATTCCGTGATGCTCGCGGCGGAACGGCGATTCGGACGATCGGACGGTGACGTATCGGACGACAGCGTTGTCGCGGTCCCGCAGGATGAGGACGCCGTGACGCCGCGCGAAATCTGCGCGCTCTCCGGCATGGCGGCGAACCCGTGGTGCCCAAGACGGCACCGCGAATGGCTGCCGGCCGACGCGGAGCCGCTGCCGTGCAGCTGGCATCACCTGAGCGACCACGGGCTGCTGACGATCTGGCCGCCCGAGTACCGGCAATGGGCGAAGCAGAACGGCTTGCTCACGCCGGAGCTTGCGGGCGCTTCCGCGGTAGCATCCGGCTCTAGCCGGACGGGCGCGGTACCGACGGTCGTGTCCGGCCCTACCCCGGCCGATGCCGCACCCGATGGAGCGTCCGGCTCGAGCCGGTCGAACACGCTGACGATCTCCAGCCCGCCGGATGGGACGACGTACTTAATCGATCCCACGCTGCGGCGCGAGTTCCAGAGCGTGCCGCTGCGTGCGGTCGCGCCGGTCGCGGGCGCCGTCGAGTGGACCGTTGACGGCCGGCCATTCGGAACCGCCAGCTCCGAGGAGCAGATGATGTGGTCCCTCTCCCCGGGACGTCATGTCTTCACCGCCCGCGACCGCCGCGGGCGCACCGCTGAAGCAACCGTCATCGTCAAATAGCCACTGACTGAGCGGGGCAGGCGAAGGCCATGTTAGGTGTACTTGACACAAATGTCATGTTTACCTTACATTGACTCGTCATGGAGCCCAACGCCACATTCCGCCGCAATGTTCGCGGTTTCTACGCCTGGCTCGGATCGATGGTGGTTCTGGGCCTGGCTCCTCTTGCTGCGATCCGCCTGCTCGATCGCGGGACCACCACCGCTCGCCTCGCCGCCGTCGCGGTGGGCGTGGGCGGCATGCTGCCCTTGATGTGGGTGGTGTTCTCGATCATCCGGCGGAGCGACGAGTACGCGCGCCGCCTGCACCTGATTGCGTTGGGCTTCGCATTCGGCGGCACCGTCGTGCTCATCGTGGCGCTCGACTGGCTGGTCCGCGCCGCCTTGATCAATCCACCGCAGCTGGTATTCGTCTGGTGCGCCTCCCTGGTTCTGTGGCTGGCCGCGCTCGCCGGCGCCAAGCGGTACTTCGAGCGTGCGGTGTGAAAAATCGCCTGAGGGAAATGCGCACCGAGCGCGGCTGGTCGCAGCTCGAGCTCGGCATGCGCGCCGGCGTGTCGCGGCAGGCAATCATCGCCATCGAAACCGGCCGGTTCGATCCCAGTCTGCCCCTGGCCTTCACCCTCGCGCGCATCTTCGGGCTCGCGATCGAGGGCATCTTCGAGCCCGACGGGGAATGAGCCATGCGACTCGTCCGGCACACGATCTGGATTTCACGCGCGCCCGAACTGGTCTTCGATTTCTTCATCGACTTCTCGCAGGCGCGGTCCTGGCGGCAGTTCGTGCGGACGATGCGGCAGCTCGACGAAGGGCCGGTGCGCGTCGGTTCGCTCGTGCAGGTCACGATGGACGTAATGGGGGAGCCCTATGTCTTCGACTTGGAAGTGCTGGCCTGCGAGCGCCCTGGGCTCTGGCGGCATCGGACGCATGAAACAGACTTCCGTGGCTTCGTCGAGTATCGATTCCAGCCGGAGCAGGCGGGCACGCGCGTCACGATGACAATCGAGGCGAGTCCCGTCGGCGTCTACGGCTGGCTCGCGATGCCGCTGATGCTCCTGCGCCGCCACAAGCCCTACAAGGAACAGCTGCCTCACTTGAAGCGAGCGCTCGAGGGGGCCTCGATGTGAGGCGATCGGCGGGGAACCCGGCACCGAACGCGGAAGCCACGAATCGTTGGTCGCCGGCGTTGCAGTCGAGAGCGGGAAAGCGAAAAGATAGCCGGATGGTTCGAGTGATGATGCTTGCGTCGCCGATTGGGGACCTGACGCTGGCTGCACGCGGCAATCGCGTCTGCCTGCTCCATTTCGGGGCGGACGCGGCAGCGATCCGGCGGACGCTGCAGCGCTGGTATCCCGGAGAAGCGATCGAGGACGACCCGGACCCGGTGTTCGATTTGCTGTCGAGGCCTCTAACGGCCGGTGCCGCGCGCATCGACGCCGTGACGCGGCTCCAGGCCTACTTTGCCGGCGACGTGAACGCCCTCGACTCAATTGAGGTCGAGCTCAACGGCACCGCCTTTCAGAAGCAGGTGTGGACCGCCCTGCGCGGCGTCCGCGCCGGCACCACGGCCGCGTACACGGAGATTGCGCGCGCCATCTCTGCGCCGTCGGCGATTCGCGCCGTGGGTGCGGCCAACGGCGCCAACCCGGTCGCGGTGATCGTTCCCTGCCACCGCGTCATCGGCGCCAACGGCAGCCTCACCGGATATGGAGGCGGCCTCGCCCGCAAACGGTGGCTGCTGGAGCACGAGGGCTTGAGGCTGCGATTTTAGAAAGGTTCTGCCACCGACGCGGATCCGATTGGGCCTACCAGCTCCGCCGTATGGGGATGGGCATCCACTTGCATAGTGGACGTCAGGAAAAGGGGGACGAGATGGCTATTCTGTCGTGGATTGCGTTCGGTCTGGTGGTGGGCGTTATCGGGAAACTGCTGATGCCCGGCAAGGATCCCGGTGGTTTCATCGTGACGATACTGCTGGGCATCGCGGGCGCCCTCGTCGGGGGCTTCATCGGGCGGGCGATGGGCTTCTACGGCCCCAATCAGGGTGCCGGATGGCTGATATCCATACTCGGCGCAATCATTCTGCTCGCGATCTACCGGATGATGATTCGCCGGCGGGTTTGAGGTAGCCCGCGAGATCGACTGAAGCCGGCCGAGTCTCGACGGGGCGCTGACGTCATTCGAATCGACAGACGCATGGGGCAACCGGCCCGGCCGCCTCATGCGTCCTAGTAACGTACGGCGGTATGACACAATCGATTCGCCTGGCCTGCACTACCCAAGGAGTCATAAACATGCGCCGCCTGTACCTGACTGCTGTTTTTATGTCAGTCGCCTTCCTCTTCGCCGGCCCCGCGCACGCACAGACCCTCGACGAAATCATCGCGACCAACCTCAAGGCCAAGGGGGGGCTCGACAAGATCCGTGCGACGACGTCGGTGCGCATGACTGGCGAGATGTCCGGCAAGACCATGAACGGCGAGGAGCTCAAGGCTGCGCTGACCACGGTGGCCAAGCGCCCCAATCTGATGCGGCGCGAAGCGACCGTCGGCGGCGAACACATGGTCAACGCGTTTGACGGCAAGGCCCTGTGGCGCTCGATCGGAACGCGGCCACCGGAGGAGGCGCCGGACTCGCAGGCGGCCTATGCGATGCAGGACGCGGAATTCGACAGCGTGTTCGTGGACTACAGAGAGAAGGGGAATCGGATCGAGCTGGTGGGCAAAGAGGCGCTGGCCGGAAAGCCGGTCTTCCACCTGAAAGTCACGAAGAAAGGCGGCCCCGCGCAGGACTACTATCTCGACGCCGAAACCGGGCTCGAGACGCAGATAGCGACGACCACGGTCGATCAGCGCGGGACGCCGGTGAAGAGCGTGACCGAGTTCTCGGATTACCGCGACGTCGATGGACGGATGGTGCCGTTCGGTATCCGGCAGCGCGTCAACGGCACGGTGATGGCGTCCACCGCGCTGAACCAGGTCGAATTCAACGTGCCGGTGGACGACGCGGTGTTCAAGATGCCGTCGAAGTAGCCTGGCCGACAGTGGCGTCGAGCTGCATCAGCAGGTCGGCGCGGCGACTCACGCGACCGGACTCCGGGAACCCGATCGCGTGACCACACCGATGACCGGCGATTGGCGCCTCCCGCCAGCCCGCCGCCCGGTTCCCTACGCCTTCAGCCGATCCTGCAGCTTCTCGCGATAGCCCCGGCTGAGCGTCAGGCGCGTACCGGTCCGGAGCAAGACCGAGTACTCGCCGTTCAGCCATGGCTGGAGCTCCTGGATCCGCTCCATGTTGACGATCCGCGAGCGGTGGATGCGGAAGAATTTCTCGGGATCGAGGCGCCCCTCGATGGCGTTCATCGTCTCGCGCAGGAGATGCGCGGTCGGTCCGACGTGCAGTCGCACGTAGTTGCCGGCCGCCTCGACCCAGTCGATTTCGTCCGCGCGGAGGAAGAACAGGCGGCCGCCGGACTTGACGACGAGGCGATCGGCGCGAGGCTGATCCTTCCGCAGATCCTTGACCAGCGCGAGCAGCCGCCGGCCGAGATCGCCGGTCTCGTCCCGCTCGATCTGCTTGCGCGCGCGCGCGAGCGCTTCACTGAATCGCTCCCGGTCGAACGGCTTCAGCAGGTAGTCGAGCGCGCGCACCTGGAACGCCCGCAGCGCGTGCTGGTCATACGCCGTGACGAAGATCACGAGCGGCATGCGCTCGCTGCCCACCGCTTCGATCACCTCGAACCCGTTCAGCTGCGGCATCTGCACGTCCAGGAAGACGAGATCGGGCGTGAGATCGATGATCGAGGTGATCGCCTCTTCGCCGTCCCGGCATTGGCCGACCAGCTCGATGTCCGGCTCGCCCGAAAGGAGGGCCGTGAGGCGCTCGCGTGCGAGCGGCTCGTCGTCTACTACGAGAGTCCTGATCTTTTTCATGTCGGTTGTCTCACTGTGATGCCCCCGCGACGCGCCGGGGCGAGAGTGTCTCCGCCGGGAGGACGACGGAAACGCGTTACGTGTTGTTCATCGCCCGTGCTCGCGCCGCCGGCGCCGCGCCGGTGACATCCGTCGCGCGACGGCCCACCCTGACGTCCGCCCGGCACGGATCCCCGGCCACCACTGGCGCCTCGGTCCGCCACGGCACCGCGACCACGACGGCAAGCCCCTGCTCCAGCCGGTGGAACTCGAACCGGTAGTCGGCCCCGAACTGATGCTGCAGGCGGGCGCGGGTGGTCGAAACGCCAATCCCTTTCTGGAGCGCGGTCAGCGCCGTCTCCGACAGGCCGACCCCGTCGTCGCGCACCTCGAGCCAGAGTTTGTCGTGATCGCGGCGCGCGCTGACGACGACCTGTCCGGGGCCGGCTTTCCGCGAGATGCCGTGCTTGATGGCGTTCTCGACCAGCGGCTGGAGCAGGAAGGTCGGCACCCGCGTGTCGAGGGTCTCGGGCTGGATGTCGAACCGCACGGCCAAGCGGTCGGCGAAGCGGGTCTGCTCGATCTCGAGGTACTTCGCGAGGAACTCGAGCTCCGCCTTGAGCGCGTTCTGCTGATAGCCGACGTTTTCGAGGGTCATCCGCAGCAAATCGCTGAGACGCATCAGCGTGCGATCCGCCGCCTCGACGTCGCGGTGCATCAGGGCCGAAATCGCGTGCAGCGTGTTGAACAGGAAATGCGGCTGCAACTGCTGCTGCAGCGCCGTCATCTGCGCCTCGACCAGCCTGGTCTCGAGCTGAGAGGTGCGGAGCTCGCGATCGCGCGACTCGCGATAATAGAGGACGGCATGGCTCAGACCGGCGATGGCCCAGTAGGTCATCATCTCCCAGTCGAAGTTCTGGAGCGCCGAGCGCTTGAATTCCAGCCACCAGGAAAACGACTGGCCGACGGCGGTGGCGAGCCACCACTGCACGCCCGCCATCACCGCGATATGCGCCAGCGAGAACAGCGCCACCGACGGCAGATGGATCAGCGCGGCGCGGGCGAGCCCCCGGCGCTCGAGACGGAAGTGTTGTGACAGCCAGACCACGACCGGGGTGAAGAGCGCCCAGACATACCAGTAGCTGGCGTTCAGCACGACGAGCGACTGCCAGGACGTGACGGTCTTGCCGACCGCGAGCGTGAACTGCCAGGCGAGAACCGTGGACACGGCGGCGAGGATGGTCGCCACGATCAAGATGAGCGGCCACTGGACCCCGTAACGCAGACGGGCCGGAGCCGGCAGGTCGGTGCCCGCTCCATCGGTCGCGAATCGTCTGTCGGCCGGCGGTTTCATGTCCTTGGAGCGGTGTGCCTCGTGAACGGCGGCGCCGTCCTATCGGCGTGGTCCGGCGTTCGGTGCGTCCCCGGACGGCCGGCGTCATGGCCGCCCCCGGGACGCGCTGATCCGGCGACGTGCCCCGCACGCGCCGTAATGTTGTCGGTTAGACGGAGCTCGAAGCCATTTCGTCTTGCCTTGGTGCAGTTTTCCTGCTGCATTTGCGCGGCCAGCCGGTGCGCACGCCGATGCGGAGAGGCGCTGGCGGCACTTCGTCCGCCTGAGTACGCGCTTCGTCCCACGAGGCAGTGGCTCCGTCCCTCCGTGACCGTCACACCGCACACGCCCTCGCGCGTCCCGGATGCGGGCACTCTCGTTTCGGATCCGAACAGCCTTGCGGCATACCGGGCAGGCGTTCACCGCTGAAAGCGTCGCGACGAGGAGAGCGAGAGGACCAACGGGGGCTGGACGATCGGTTTCAGTGCGCGAGGGCAGATAGCGGCCCGATCCGGAAAAAACGTGTGTATCATTATCGCGTGAGCAGCTCGACGACCAGAAATCACCGCAATTGGCAGACGGGAGATGCCTTTACCACCGCTGATGCCACCGACTTGTACGAGGTGGAGCGTTGGGGAAAAGGGTATTTTTCGATTTCCCCCTCCGGCCACATGCTGGTGCATCCGACCAAGGACCCGGCGCGGTCGATCGATCTCAAGCAACTGACCGATCATCTGCTGCTCCGCGGCATTGCGCTGCCGGTCCTGATCCGCTTCCGGGATATCCTCCGGCACCGGGTCGGCGACATCCACAATGCCTTCAAGGCGGCGATTTCGCAGCACCAGTACGATGGACGCTACATCTGCGTTTATCCGATCAAGGTCAACCAGCAGCGCCAGGTGGTCGAGGAAGTGCTCGATTTCGGGCGTGAATACGGCTTCGGACTCGAAGCCGGGTCCAAGCCGGAGCTGCTCGCCGTCGCCGCGCAGGCCTACAACGACACGCCGATCATCTGTAACGGGTTCAAGGACGCCGAGTTCATCGAGATGGCGATGCTGGCCCAGAAAATTGGCCGCAACGTCATCCCGGTCGTCGAGAAGTACACCGAGCTCGGGCTGATCCTGAAATACGCGGAGAAGGTCGGCGTCCGCCCCCAGATCGGCATGCGGGTGAAGCTCGCCGCCCGGGGCAGCGGCCGGTGGCAGGGCTCTGGGGGCTACCGCTCCAAGTTCGGCCTCACCGTCGCGGAAGTGCTCCGCGGTCTCGACGAGCTGAAGGCCCTGGGCATGCAGGATTGCTTCAAGCTGCTGCATTTCCACCTCGGCAGTCAGATTCCCAACATCCGCATCGTCAAGGGGGCGCTCAACGAGGCGGCGCGCATCTACACCGAGCTCTCCAAGGCAGGCGCCGGACTGCAGTACCTCGACGTCGGAGGCGGCCTCGGCGTCGACTACGACGGCTCGCAGACCAACTTCGAGTCGAGCGTCAACTACACGCTCGAGGAATATGCCAACGACGTCGTCTATCACATCCAGACGGTGTGCGATGACGCCGGAGTGAAGCATCCGACGATCGTGTCGGAGAGCGGACGGGCGATCGTCGCGTACCACAGCGCGCTCATCTTCAACGTGCTCGGCGTGTCCTCGTTCGGCGAGGAGAAGATTCCGGAGGGGATCAAGCCCGAGGAAACCGAGCAGCCGGTGATCGACCTGATGGAGACCTACTCCAACCTGTCGGTGCGCAATGCGCTCGAGAGCTACCACGACGCGCAGCAGGCGCTCGACATGGCGCTGAACCTGTTCAGCGGCGGCTACCTCCCGCTCGAACAGCGCTGCCAGGCGGAGAATCTCTACTGGGCGATCCTCGTGAAGCTGCGCAAGCTCGTGGCGCAGATGGAGGATGTCCCGGAAGATCTTCAGGGCCTGGACGATGCGATGGCGGACACCTATTTCTGCAATTTTTCGCTCTTCCAGTCCTGCCCGGACAGCTGGGCG
>JBDTSX010000171.1:0-8449 GCA_039930925.1 Acidobacteriota bacterium
GGAAGACACGATGAATCGCGCCATCCTGGACGAGCGCGAGATGCAGTACCTCTACAAGGACGGCGACTCGTTCCACTTCATGGATACGACCTCGTTCGAGCAGATCCACATCGACGCCGAGGGGCTGGGCGACTCGGTGAACTACCTGATTCCCGATGCGCTCATCAAGGTCGAGTTCTACGGGAGCGAGCCGGTCGGCATCGAACTGCCGCCGACCGTCGACCTGGTGGTGGACGACACGGCGCCCGGGATCAAGGGCGCGACCGCCAGCAACCAGATCAAGCCGGCGCGCCTCGAAACCGGGCTCGTTGTCAACGTCCCGCCATTCGTGAATACGGGCGACAAGATCCGGGTCAGCACCGACACCGGCGAGTACCTGTCGAGGGCGTGAGGGGAGAGGTGCGCGCAGAGGTTTTAGGTTTTAGGTTTTCGGTGTTAGGTCCGGTTCGGTTCGGTTCAGTTCAGTTCAAGCGGTTGAGCTGCTTATCAGCTCCGGTGCACACCCACGGTTTGGAACCGGTTCGAACTCGGATGTGAACCATCCCGGACGTGAACCCGAATCCGGAACCTGAACTGAACTGAACCGAGCTGAACCGAGCTGAACCGAACCGAACCGAACCGAACCGAACCGAACGCCAACCGAACCCGAACGTAGAACCACGTAAAACCCAAAACCTCAAACCTAAAACTTCTGCATGGACATCGCCCAGCATCGTCCCAATGCCGGCTGGATCGAAGTGATCACCGGCAGCATGTTCAGCGGCAAGAGTGAAGAGCTCATCCGCCGGCTGCGCCGGGCGCAGATCGCCAAACGCAAAGTCCAGATCTTCAAGCCGCGGATCGACAACCGCTACGGCGAGGACCACATCATCTCGCACAGCGAGATGCGGATCGCGTCGGTCAACCTGTCATCGTCGCGAGAGCTGCTCGTCCAGGTGCTGCCGGACACCGAGGTCGTCGGCATCGACGAAGGGCAGTTCTTCGACGCCGAGCTGCCGGCGGTGTGCAGCACGCTTGCGGACCAGGGCAAGCGCGTCATCGTTGCGGGACTGGATCAGGACTATCTCGGCAAGCCCTTCGAACCGATGCCGCAGCTGCTGGCGATCGCGGAATACATCACCAAGACGCTGGCCATCTGCATGGTCTGCGGATCCCCGGCCAATCACACCCAGCGGCTGGTGGCCAGCAGCGAGCGCGTCCTGGTCGGGGCGACCGGCACGTACGAGGCACGCTGCCGCCACTGCTTCGATCCCCGGCTGGGTCAGTAATGTGACGTCTTCGGCGCGGGCCGCGGTACGGCTGAAGCCGGGACGACACGTCCGTTGGAGCCGGGACCGCACGTCCGGTTGAAGCCGGACGCCACCAAGAGGAAACACCAGTCGGAACGGCGGAGTGCGTCGAGCGTAAGATACCCGTGTGGACCTGCTCAAGGGGCTACTCACCGTGCTCGGCGTCGGGTTTCTCGCGGCGAACGTACGGGTGTTTCTTCAGTTCTTCCAGTTCCGGCGGCTCCGCTCCACGGCGCTCCTGAACTGGCCCGGCCGGAAGCCGCCGTTCTATGCGCTGCTGCTGGCGCTCGGCGCGACCCTCAGCCTGGTCATCGTCTTCAAGCTCGCACTGCTGCACATGCCCCCGAAGAACGTCTTCGGAGAAACGATGATGCTCGTGTACTACGCGTATGCGATGCCCCTCAGCCTGAAGATCCGCCGCGGGTTTTATCAGGAAGGGATCTGGTCCGACGGCGGATTCATTCCCTATTCCCACATCGGCGGGCTCACGTGGCGCGAAGGGGAGCAGATCACGCTGGTGCTGATGCACCGCATGCGCGCGTTCGCCCGGCGCCTGGTGGTGCCCGACATCCATTACGGCGAAGCTCGCCGGCTGCTGCGGGACAAGATCGCCGAGCACGATATCCAGTTCACGGAGAAGCCGCTCGATCTCGGGATGCACGACGAGCGGGACGACGTATAAGGGGGCTCGCTCCGCTCGCCGAGTTAGCCGCCTCCGAGCATGCGCCCGATCCAGCCGATCGGGCCGTCACCGTGCGCCATCGGATCGTTCAGCCAATCCGGCGGCGTGAGCCACACGAAGGCGAGAATCGCAATGACCATCAGGTCGTATTCCCAGGTGGCGCGGCCGTAGGTCCAGAAGAACGTATTCCAGAAGAAGCGCATGGGAAGCGTGGCGGGATTCTTCATGCCGTGATCTGCTCGACGTTGCGCAGTTCGCGGTAGGTGTAGATGATCCGGTCCGCCACCGTGACGGCCGACAGCACCCCAATCACCCAGAGCACCGCGGCCATCCGGTTCGTAAAGGCGCCAATCAGGAACAGCACGATCCGCTCGGGGCGCTCCATGAATCCGACCTTGCACTTTGGAATCAGCGACTCGGCGCGGGCGCGCGTGTAGCTCGTCATGATCGCGAACATCATCGCCAGCGCGGTGATGATGACGTAGTCAGTCCGCCCGAGCGTCGAATACAGGTAGATGAGGCCGACGAACAGCGCGATGTCGGAGAAGCGGTCGATCACCGAGTCCCAGAATCCGCCGAAGATGCTGATCGCGTTCAACTGGTGCGCGACCTTGCCGTCGATGAAGTCGAAAATATTCGCCACGCCCATGACGAAGCCGGCGCCGATGAACTTGCCGAACGCCAGTTCCCAGGCAGCGGCGACGTTGATGAGGAGCCCGACGAACGTCAGGATATTGGGATGGATCCGAAGCGCCACACAAGCCCGGATGATGAGCTGCAGCGGGAACATGAAGATCTTGCCGATGAGCCCGGTAAACGTCATAAGTGTCGCTGTGCGTGCCTGCCGCCGCGGGATCGCCGCGGTATAATCAAAGGTTCAGACTGCGTCGAAACGCGCAGTGTACCGCATGCCGATCCGTGATCTCAAGGCCCAGATCGCCCGCTTGCCGGAGCAGCCCGGTGTTTACCTGTATTCCAACGGGCAGGGTGAAACGCTGTACGTCGGGAAGGCTCGGGTGCTGCGGGATCGGGTCAGGAGTTATCTCGGGGCGTATGGGATCAGCCCACGGATCGACGCGCTGCTCGAGGAGGCGCAGCGTCTCGAGGTCATCGTCACCGACTCGGTCGTCGAGGCGCTGGCGCTCGAGAACAACCTCATCAAGCAGCGGGCTCCCAAATACAACATCGTGCTGCGCGACGACAAGACGTATCCGTACCTCCAGCTGACCACCGGCGAAGCGTTTCCGCGCGTGCTGGTGGCGCGGCAGGTGGAGCGCGACGAGCATCTCTACGCCGGCCCGTTCATGCCCGCCTCGCTGGCGCGCCGGACGATGTCGCTGACGCACAAGCTGTTCGGCATCCGATCCTGTAACGAGACGATCACCGGTCTGCGGGCGCGCCCGTGTCTCGAGTTCGATATCCATCGGTGCGTGGCGCCGTGCGTCCGCGAAATCTGCTCGGAGGAGCAATACACCGTGGCGGTCGGGCACACCAGGTTGTTTCTCGAAGGGCGCAACGACGAGCTGCTCATGACCCTGCGCGATCGCATGAGCGAAGCGGCCGCCGCCGAGCGCTTCGAGCAGGCGGCACAGCTGCGTGACGCGCTGCGGACCGTCGAGACCCTGCACACCCGGCAGCAGAAGATGGCGAGCCCCGGGCTCGGCGACCGCGACGCGTTCGGGCTCAAGCTTGGTCCGGCCGGCGCCGTCGTCCAGATTTTTCAGATGCGTGGCGGCAAGGTCGTCGAGCGCAGCGAACTGGTGACGGAAGGGGCAATCGAGCGGGTCGGGCTGAAGCCGGATTCTGCCGGCGCGTCCGACCTGGCCGAGTGCGACGTGCTGCAGGCGGCGCTGCAGCAGTTCTACGCGGAGCGGACCGCGGCGCCGGAAATTCACATTCCGATGGCGATCCCCGCCGCCGATGCCGAGCTGCTCGAAGGGTGGCTGACGGGGGAGGCGGGCCGCCGCGTGCGGCTGATTGTGCCGAAACGCGGCGAGAAGCGGGGGCTGCTCGACCTGGCGTCTCGCAACGCCGAAGTGGCGTATCAGGCGCGGTTCAACGAAAACGTCGCGGCGAATTACGATGCGCTCGAGACGCTGCGCGGCGTGCTCGGGCTGGCCTCCGTGCCGCGGCGGATCGAGTGCTTCGACATCTCCACCATCCAGGGGGCCGAGACGGTGGCCTCGATGGTGGTCTGTGAAGACGGGCGCATGAAGCCCTCGGAATACCGCAAGTTCCGCATTCGCGGCAACGCGCTCACGCGCTCCGCGGTGGTGCGGCGGCCGGGATCCGGGATCGGGGACCCGGGATCCCTGGACCTGGCACCGGGCGCCACTGCCGCCGGCGATTCTCGGATCGTTCCGGTCGAGTCCCGAGTCCCGGGCTCCGAGCCCAGGATCCAACCCGCCGATCCCCGGTTTCTGAACGACTTCGCCGCGATGCACGAAGTGGTGCTTCGCCGCTACCGCAAGCTGCTGGAAAACGGCGGCCCCTTCCCCGACCTGGTCCTGATCGACGGCGGCAAGGGACAGCTGACGTCCGCGTATGCCGCGCTCGCCGAGCTGGGGCTCGGGTCGCTGGTGGCGGTCGGGATCGCGAAGAAAGAGGAGCTCCTTTTCACCCGGGATCGCGAGGAGGCGATTGCGTTGCCGCACGAGAGCCCGACGCTGCTGCTGATTCAGCGGATTCGCGACGAGGCGCATCGGTTCGCCGTCACCTTCCACCGCCTCTCGCGCACCAAGCGCGATCTGCAATCGGAGCTCGACGCGATCCAGGGTGTGGGGCCGCGGCGCCGCCGGCTGCTGCTCACGGCGTTTGGCAGCGTTGCCGGGGTCCGCCGCGCCGCTCGTGAGGAACTGATGAAAATCGTCGGCGCAAAATGTGCGGATGCGGTGCTCGCGTATTTCGCGGCGCAGCCCTGAAGCAGCATAAATGCTTGATAACCAAGCAGTTTCGCCGTATTCTTGAGCGTTTTGCGAGCCCGGGTTGCGAGCCGGGGACACTCAACCTTGAGTGTCCCGATTGAGTGTCCCGATTGAGTGTCCCCGCATCTATGACCAAGCCGCGCGTTGTCTCGGGCATGCGCCCGACGGGGAAGCTCCATCTCGGGCACCTCGTCGGAGCGCTCAATAACTGGGCCGCCCTGCAGGACCAGTACGACTGCTTCTATTTCGTCGCCGACTGGCACGCGCTGACGAGCGACTACGCGGACACGTCCGCGCTCGTCGCCAACGCCTACGACATGGCGGTTGACTGGATCGCCGCCGGGCTTGATCCCGAGAAGAGCACCCTCTTCGTGCAGTCGATGGTGCCGGAGCACGCCGAGCTGAACCTGCTGCTCTCGATGACGGTGCCGATCCCGTGGCTCGAGCGCGTGCCGACCTACAAGGAGCAGATCGAGCAGCTGGCCGAGAAGGATCTCTCGACACTGGGCTTTCTCGGATATCCGCTGCTCCAGACCGCCGACATCATCATCTACAACGCCCATTTCGTGCCCGTCGGAGAAGACCAGGTGGCGCATCTCGAGCTGAGCCGGGAGATTGTCCGCCGCTTTCACAAGTTCTTCGGCGAGCTGTTCGTCGAACCGAAACCGCTGTTGACGACGTTTCCACGGCTGCCCGGTGTCGACAATCGCAAGATGTCCAAGAGCTATGGCAATGCGATCAACCTCTCGGATGATCCCGAGACGGTGCGCAAGAAGGTGATGCAGATGTACACGGACCCGAAGCGGGTGCGCGCCGACATCCCGGGGACCGTGGAAGGCAACCCGGTCTTCATGTATCACGATGCGTTCAATCCCGACGTCGCGGAAATCGACGACCTGAAAGCGCGCTACCGCGCCGGCACCGTCGGCGACGTCGAGGTGAAAACGAAACTGGTGAAGGCGCTGAACGCGTATCTGGAGCCGACCCGCCGCCGCCGCGCGGATCTCCTCGCGAAGCCCTCCACGGTCAGGGAAATCCTGCACGAGGGCTCGCGCAAGGCTCGCGCCGTCGCGCAGGAGACGATGGACCGCGTCCGCGCGGCCGTGAAACTGGACTACCGGTAATACGCGCCTTTCGGGCAGACGTCACATGCAACCGCAGGAATTCGAATCGATCCTCGAGGCCTATCCGGTCCATCTCGACAACTTCGAGGGGCCGCTGGATTTGCTGCTTCATCTCATCAAGAAGCACGAACTGCACATCTACGACATCCCGATCGCCCGGATCACCGCGCAGTACCTCGACTACATCGACGTGATGCAGGAGCTCAATCTCGACGTGGCCGGAGAATTCCTGGTGATGGCGGCGACGCTGATCCACATCAAGTCGCGAATGCTGCTCCCGCGGGTCGATCCGTCACAGGACGATCCGGACGAAGATCCGCGCGAAGCGCTGGTACGCCGGCTCCTCGAGCACCAGAAATTCAAGGCCGCCGCGGAGTTGTTGCACGAACGCGAAACCCTCCGCAGCGCGCAGTGGACGCGCCCCGACGGACCGATTGCCGAGATCGCCGGTGAAGCGCCGGAGCCGGAGGTCGAGGTTGATCTCTTCAGCCTGATCGCCGCCTTCCGCACGGTGGTCGAGCGCGCCAAGCAGCGTCCCAAGGTGTATCTGCCTGGGGAGCAGATGCCGATCGAGGATCGCATCGAACAGCTGATGGCCAGGCTCTCCGAGACCGACGCCTGCGGCTTCGAGGATCTGTTCGAGGACGTCCAAACCCGCGCCGGCATCGTCGTCACCTTCCTGGCAATGCTCGAGATGATCCGCTTGAAGTTGATCCGGGTGTTCCAGGCCGGGGCGATGGGACCGATTCGCGTCTACAAGCGCGCGCGGCCGGCCGACGCGCCGAAGCCGCTGCTGGATCCGGAAAAGCGGCACGCCGATGAAGTGGCGGCGCACGAGGCGGCGGAAGCCATCGCCGCCGCGGACCTCGCGCGCACGAACGACAAGGAGCCGACGGAATAGTGTCCGAACATTTGAAACCGATCGTCGAGGCCCTGATCTTCGCGTCCCCGGACCCGCTGACGCCCAAGACGCTCTACAAGCTGCTCGACGGCGAGCCGAGGGAAGACGTCGACGCGGCGCTGCTGGCGCTGAAGGCCGACTACGAGCGTCCCGGCGGACTCCAGATCGTCGAGGTCGCCGGCGGCTACCAGATCGTCACGCGGCCCGAGCTGCACGAGTGGGTGCGCAAGCTGTTCCACGAGCGCACCACCCAGAAGTTGTCGGTGCAGTCGCTCGAAACGCTGGCGGTGATTGCTTACAAGCAGCCGATTACCGCTCCGGAGATCGCCGAGATCCGCGGCGTCAGCAGCAGCGGCGGAGTGCTCTCGACGCTGGTGGAACGCCACCTGATCAAGACCGTTGGACGGAAACAGGTCGTCGGCCGGCCGTTCATGTACGCGACGACGCGCGAGTTCCTGGATCGATTTGGCCTCAACGATCTCGGCGATTTGCCGAAGGTCGAGGAGCTGTCCGACGCGCTCGGGTTCGAGCTGCCGAACGCGCTCGCGGAGCCTACCGTGACGACCAGCCCGCTGCCGTTCGACGTCGAAGCCCCGGTCGAGGCGCCGGCGCCCGCGGCGGAAGAATCGGCTGCAGCCGAGGGAGATCCAGCCGTCAAGGCGGCCGACGAGACCGTGCACTGACAGGCTTTGCCGTCCGCCCGGAGGCGGACGGCACGAGTCCCAATAGCCAACCCATACCGAAAGCCCAATGCAGACCCGTCTTCAGAAAATCCTGTCGCATGCCGGTGTCGCCTCGCGTCGCGCGGCCGAGGACTACGTCACGCAGGGACGGGTGTCGGTCAACGGCCAGACGATTACCGAGCTCGGCTCGAAGGCCGATCCGGATACCGACGACATCCGCGTCGACGGCCGCCGCCTCAAGACGGCGCAGCGGCGCCTGTACATCCTCATGTACAAGCCGCGCGGTTACATCACGACCCGCTCCGATCCGCAGCGGCGCCCGACCGTGATCGATCTGCTGAACAAGGGCGGCGTGCGCGACTACGTCTATCCGGTCGGCAGGCTCGACTACGAGTCGGAAGGGCTGCTCCTGCTGACGAGCGACGGCGAGCTGGCGGCCCAGCTGACCCATCCGAGCCACGGCGTGGCGCGCGAATATCAGGCCCGCGTCCTGGGCGTGCCGGACGATCACGAGATGGATCGGCTGGCGCGCGGGATCGTGATCGACGGACGACGGACCGGACCGGCCGAGATCTCGCTGCTCAAAGTCATCGAGGGGAGCAACGGTCAACACGCGGTGCTGTCGATCGTGATTCACGAAGGGCGCAACCGGCAGGTGCGCAACATGTGCGAGGCGGTCGGCCACCCCGTGGATCGGCTCCGCCGCGTGCGGATCGGCCCGATTACGGACGACCACATCCGCCCCGGGGAATTCCGGGAGCTGTCGCCAAAGGAAGTCGAAGCGCTGAAACGGGCGGCGGCGACGCCGGCAGCGAAGCGTCCCGCTCCGCCGGCTTCGGTGCCACG
>JBDTSX010000172.1:0-8445 GCA_039930925.1 Acidobacteriota bacterium
TAGCGACGACAAGACGAGCGCGTCGACGATTCAGGATCGTGACCCCGGGTACCGCCCGACCTACCTGGTCTACGCCGACACGCAGCGCACCGCGGACGAAGGCAGGAAGCTCGTCGACGACCTGGGCCTGCCGGCGCACCTGCAGGAGTACAAGACCCGCGTCTACGTCGTGCGGCCCATCAACGGCGCGGCCTACGACGCGACCGCGGATCTGACCGAGTATCAGAACTTCCTCCGCACGCATCGATCGTCCAATTTGAAGATCATCGCTGTCGGCGCCGGTGCGACGTTCGTCAACAACGTCATTGCGAAACATGCGTTTTCAGTCGCCGGGATTCTGATCTACGGCGGCACGATCGACGCTAGTGGGACGTCCACGATGCCGGTGCCGGCCTACCTTCACGCGTCGAATGCGGCGGTGGCCAAGCAGTACCTCCAGGCCAACGGCGCCTCCGCAAAATTCGACTCGAGCTCGATGACGAGCTACACCAATCCCACGCCGCGTCAGGAACTGCAGCGCGTGGTCGTGAGCAAGCTACCGGACGCGAAAGAAAGTCTGGCGCAGGCGTTTCGGAATGCGTGGAAGACGGTCTTCAGCAAGAACTACCGGCTGTACATGACGCTGATCGAGTCGTACGCGCAGGGGTTCGATCCCAACAACTACACCGACCCGTGGGAGCTCGAGCCGTACGTCATGTACGACGAGCTCGGCATGCGCTACGAAGCCGTCACCGAGGAACTGCCCGGGTTCGGATTGACGCTGCGCTACGAGTACGTGCCGACGTCCGCGACGGCGGCGGCGGTGAAGACGGTGCCGCTCGTGATCATGATGCACGGCAACATGAACGACAGCCGCGTGCAGGGGGAGAGCGCCGGCTGGCCCGAGGTCGCGGCGAAGAACGGCATCATCCTGGCGTCGATCGAATGGCAGGGGCGCACGTCGCAGGAGAAGGTCGTGTTCCCCCAGATTGGCGAACCGGGCACGATGGCCATTCTCGACCGTCTGCTCGCGAAATTCCCGCAAATCGACCCCAGCCGCGTGTATTTGACGGGGCTGTCCGCGGGCGCGATGAACTCGCTCAATTACGGGCTCCACAACATCTCGCGCATTGCGGCGGTCGAAGCCTCGTCGGCGCCCTTCGGACCGCCGGCGCTGATGGACGCGGCCAACACCCTGAAAGGCCAGGGCAAGTATCTGCCGATGTATTCAATCGCCGGCACACACGACATGTACAAGCCACTGCCGGTCAACGACACGCCGCGCAGCTTCTACAACGTGATTCGCGCGTTCGCGCTCGTCAACGACATCACGGTGCCTGATGCCCCCGAGATGAAGGTCAACGAGATCTTCGGGTTGAAACTCGATGGTCCGGGATGGAGCGATTACGCCGGCACGCGCGCCATGGTTGGCACACTGTCGAACAATCAGGGCGTGATGATGAAGTTCGTCGGGCTCGATCCGTACGGGCACTGGAACTTCAAGCCGGCGGCGGCGGACATCTGGGCGTTTCTGTCGAAGTACCGCCGCGACTTGACGACCGGCAAACTGCTGATCGTGCCGAGCCGCTGATGGCGGTGTCAATGCGCGTTCGATTGTGTCTTGCCATCGCAGTGCTCGCGGCCTCGGCCTCGCTTCTCGCGGTCGACTACCTGACCGAGGGCGCCGATCCGAGTCGGACCGGCTGGATCAAGGATGAACGAGTCTTTACGCCTGAAAACGTAAAGCACAGCCGACTGCTCTGGAAGGTAAAGCTCGACAGCGAGCCGCGCCAGATGCACAACCTCTTTGCGCCGCTCATCGCCGAACGCGTGACGACGGTGCGCGGCGCGCGTGAGATGGCCATTGTCGCGGGCGTCTCGGACGACCTGTTTGGTCTCGATGCGGCGACGGGCGAAGTTGTCTGGAGCAAGCACTACCCGAGCACGTACGCGCCGCCTCCGAACACGACCTACCACACGCTGTGCCTCGGCGGACAAACGGCAAATCCCGCGATGGAGCAAGTCTCGCCCGGCAGGTACACGATTTTTGCGATCGGCTGGGATGGCCGGTTGCTGCAGATCAATGCAGCCGACGGCTCCGACGTCGCGCCGCCCGAACGGTTCATGCCGCCCAATGGCAAGCCGTACGCGCTCAACGTGGTCCACGGCGTGGTCTACACGGCGACCGCGCAAGGCTGCGGCGGTGTGCCGAACGCGCTGTATGCCTACGATTTGGCCACCCGCAAATCGACGACGTTCCAGCCGGCGGGCGGCGGCATGTGGGGGAGGCGCGGCGCGGCGGTGTCGCCCGAGGGGGTCGTCTACATGGTGACCGGAGACGCGGCCTTCGACCCGAGCACGCGGAGCCTCGGCAACGCCATCATCGGGGCCAAGATCGACGCGAACCGGCAGTTACAGCTCGTCGACTATTTCGCTCCACCGAATGCGACGTGGATGCGCGCCCGCGACCTCGACCTCAACGTGACCCCGATCCCCTTCGATTACGGTGGGAGGAAGTTCCTCGTGGGCTCGAGCAAGGAGTGCCGTCTCTGGCTCCTCGACCGTGACGCGCTCGGGGGCGAAGACCACCGCACGTCCCTCCATACGACTCCGCTGCTCTGCAACGACGATCAGGCATTCGACGCCAAGGGGGTGTGGGGCGCCATGGCGACGTGGCAGGATCCCCAGGGCGTGCCATGGGTGCTCGTCCCGTTCTGGGGCCCGGTGAGCCGTCAGTTCCATGCCCCGATCGAATACGGCCGGCCGAGAATGGGTGGCGTCGCCGCCTACCAGCTTCAGCGGAACAGCCGCGGCGAATGGCGACTGAATCCGGCGTGGCTGTCGCGCGACATGGACATGGCCGACGAGGTGGTGGTGGCGAACGGCGTGGTGTTCGCGTACGCGTCCGGAGAGGACGCAACACAGACCTTGCCTGATCTGGCCTGGGACGAACCGAACGGGCCCTGGGTTGGAGGCGGGCTCAATCCATACTCCGAGCGACGGATTCCCAATTCGCGCCATGCGACGATCTACGCGTTCGATGGACAAACCGGGCAAGAACTGTGGTCGAGCGCACATGAGATTACGTCGTGGAACCACTTTGCCGGTATGGCGGTGGCCAATGGCCGCGTCTACCTGGGCACCTACGACGGCATGCTGTACAGCTTCGGCGTCGCCGCGCCGGGCGGAAAGTAGAAGTAGAGGAATTGTGATGCGCTTTCGAAGGCTGCTGATTGCGGGACTCGCGGCCGCCACCCTGCCGGCCCTCGTCAGGAGCCAGAGCCGCGGCAACCCCAACGAGTGGCCGACCGCCCACGGCGACGCGCAGCACACCTCGTGGATTCGGACCGACTCCAACATTTCGACTCAGACCATGAGTCAGCCGGGGTTCGCGCTGCAGTGGACCTCGAAGCTCGACATTCCGAAGCGACCGGCCAGCTCGCTGACCCCGGGAGTCGTGACGTCGGCAGTCACGCTGTTCACCCCGATTTCGTTGATCGCCGCCCCTGATGACACGTTCTTCGCCGTCGACAACGACACCGGTAACGTGTTCTGGACGCGCCACGTCGAAGGGACCGTGCCCGCGGCCACCACCGCGTGTCCGGGCGGTATCTCGGGCGCGCCGTCGCGCGTCGTCAATCTGGTCACGACGGTCGCGCCGGCGGGGAGAGGCGGCGCCGGGCGCGGCGCACGTTCGTACAGTAGCGCCGTCGGCGAACCGGGTGAGGGTGTGCCGCTCCCGGCGCCAACCGGCGCGCGTGGCGCTGGGCGCGCCGGGGGAGCCGAAGCGGCGGCGCCGCCGGTCCCGGCCGCAGGCGGCCAGCAGACACCGCAAGGTCCAGCAGCGGGCGGTGTCGCAGCGGGACAGCCCGGCCGAGGCCAGGGCACTGCGGCTGTCCCGCCGTCGCCGTTCCCGACCAATCGTGCCGCGCAGGGCAACGGTGGCATTTGGAGTCCGTCGGGGACTGTTTACGCGGTGAGCGCCGACGGCATGTTTCGCAGGCTCGGGTTGGCCTCCGGCAAGGACGTGCAACGGCCGGCGCGTCTCCTGCCCGCGGGTGCAAGGTTCTCCGATCTGATCGCGGTCGGCGACATGGCGTACACGTTCACCAGCGGTTCGTGCGGTGGCGCGCCAAACGGCCTCTGGGCGATCAACCTGTCCGGCGACCCGACCAGCGTCGTGTCGTGGAAAACGAATGGAGGCGATCCCCTCGGATCGGTGGCCTTCTCCACGACCGGCACGCTCGTCGCGGCAATCGGCCCGGGCACGCCTGCGGCCGGCGGATATGCCAACGCGATCGTCGCGCTCGATCCCAGGACGCTCACGGTCAAGGACTGGTTCACGATGCCCGGCGTCAGGTTCGCCGCTCCTCCTGTCCTCTTCCAGGCGAGCGGGCGCGACATCGGCGCCGTCACGACGACAGACGGCCGCGTTCTGCTGCTCGACGTGGCATCGCTCGGCGGCGCCGATCATGCGACACCGCTGTTCGCGTCGTCCCAACTGAACTCTGGGAAGGCCACCTTCGCTCCGCACGCCCCGGCCTTCTGGCAAGAGCCGATGGCGGTGCCACCCGCGAACGCCAACGCCGCGGCGGGAATCGACGGCGCGCGCTGGCTCCTGCTGCCAATCGCGGGGCCGCTCGCGGCTGTGCGCGGCGCTCTCGCGAATGGCCCGCTGTCGACCGGCGCCATTCTGGCCGTCAAGGTGATGGAGCAGGCTGGCGCCTTCTCCGTACAGCCCGGGTGGGTGTCGGAGAATTTGGCCGCTCCCCTCAGCCCCATCGTCGTCAACGGCGTCGTCTTCGCCGTCTCGGGCGCGCAGGGCACGGCCGCCAAGCTGGTCGCGTTGGACGGCATTGGTGGAAAGACGCTGTGGCAGAGCGGCGGCGTGATGCGCGGACCCGTTTCGGGTCGGAGCTTCTGGACTGGATCCGGTCACGTGTTCGTCGGAACGCTGGACGGCACCGTGTACGCGTTCGGGTTCGACATGGGGCGCGGCGCACCAGGCACGCGTGCCGGCTCCTGATGGATTCATATGACCCCACGCACTTCGAGCACCGCACTTGCCTTCGTTGCGCTTCTGGCAATCATCCCGTCGTCCGCGCAGGATCTCCAGCCCGATCAACGGAACCGCGTGGATGCCGCGATGCCCCGAAAGGCGCAGGTCACTCCCGGCCGGCCGCGGCGGCTTCTCGTCATGAGCCTGACAATGCGCGACGGCAAGCCGGTTCGCGGTACCTCCGCCGCCACAATCCCTCTCGCCAGCTACGCGATTGCGCAGATGGGAAAGGTGACGGGCGCTTTCGAACCGGTCTTCAGCGACGAGATCGAGATGTTCCGTCCGGCGAATCTCGCTCGATTCGACGCGATCTGCTTCAACAACACACTGGGCGTGCTGTTCGACGACGCGGAGCTGAAGAAGTCGCTGCTCGACTTCATCGCCGGCGGTAAAGGGTTCGTCGGCATCCACGATGCGATCGCCACGTTCGTGCAATGGCCGGTCTACGATCAATGGCCCGAGTTCGGCCGCATGGTCGGGGGGACCGAGAACGGCGGGCACCCGTGGAACGGGGCACCGATGATGATGCAGGTCGAGGATGCCGCCAATCCGATCAACGCGGCGTTCGCCGGCAAGGATTTCGAGATTGCCGATCAGGCCTTCCAGCTGCAGGAGCCGCTCCTGCGCGACCACCTGCACGTCCTGCTGAGCGTCGATCCCGCGAGGAGCCCGAAAACAGCTCGCGTCCTGCCGGTTCGGGCCCAGGACATGGATTTTCCGATGAGCTGGATCCGTCAGTATGGGAAGGGCCGCGTCTTCTATCTCGGCCTGGGACATGGCGGTTCTGTCTACTCGAACCCGGCGCTGCTCCAGCACGTGCTCGCCGGGATTCAGTACGCCCTCGGTGATCTGCAGGCCGACGACGCGCCAGACGCGACTCGCGGACGGGGCGCCGGCGGTCGTCGTCCGAACCAATAAGTTTGCAGAGTCACAGGGCATCCGGATCACAACGGATCAGCCGTCGACCATTTTCTCTGCTGTCAACGGCGTCGATCACGCCGCTCCCGGCTCACCGGTCGATTTTGATGGAGATGACACGAATGATCACACGACACGGACTGTTTGTCGCCGGCGGGTTGACCGTCGCGGCGCTAGCGTTGACTCCGCTCTCCGCGCAGCAAGCAGCTGCGCCCGCGGCGCCTGCGGCGCAGCCGGCACGGCCGGCCATCCCGCGCTCGCCCGAGATTCACCCCGACAAGACCGTCACATTCCGTCTGTCTGCGCCGAAGGCTACGGAGGTCACGTTGAGCGGCAGCTGGGACGGTGCGACCAACCTCAAGATGACCAGGGACGACAGCGGCGTTTGGTCCACGACGGTTGGCCCCCTGTCCGCGCAGTTGTGGGGCTACTGGTACATGGTCGACGGCGTGAAGGCGCTCGATCCGGGGAACGGGGAAACTCAGCGCGACGGCGCGCGCTACGACAACCTGCTGATGATTCCAGGCCCGGAGTCCGAGATGTGGGACTTCAAAGACGTGCCGCATGGCACCGTGCAGGCGGTGTGGTACCCGTCGCCGACCCTCAAGATGCCGGCACGCCGGATGATGGTCTACACGCCGCCGGGATACGAATCCAGCACGCGCAAGTACCCAGTCTTGTATCTGCTCCACGGCGGCGGGGGTGACGAAGACGCATGGCTCACGATGGGGCGCGCCAACATCATCATGGATAACGTGATCGCGGCGGGGAAGGCGACGCCGATGATCGTGGTCATGCCCAACGGCAACGCGACGCAGTCGGTCTCGCAGGGGTTCGGCTATGGTCCCACGCCGGCCCGGCAGTCCGTGACGGCGCCGGCCCCTCCGCCGGTGCAGGCGGCGCAGGGCGCAGCCGGGCGCGCGGGAGGACTTGGTGGCGGACGTGGCGCGGCGCAGCCGTACGCGGGCTCGTTCCCGGAGAGCCTGGTGAAGGACGTGATTCCGTTCATCGAGAAGCGCTTCCGCGTCCAGGCCACAAAGGACGATCGTGCGATCGCCGGCCTGTCGATGGGAGGCGGTCACACGGTGACCGCGACGAACAACAATCCCGGCACGTTCGCCTACATCGCCGTGTTCAGCGCGGGAGCGCGGACGGTGGATGAGACGTTTCAGAAACAGCTTGACGCCGTGAAGGCGGGCGGTGTGAAGTTCTACTGGCTCGGCGCCGGCACGACGGACATGGCGCGCGAGGGCACCGTGAATCTCTCGGAGTTGGTGAAGAAAGAAGGGTTCGCGACGTCGTACCGGGAAATTCCCGGCGCGCACTACTGGTTCCTCTGGCGCGACTTCCTTGCGCACTTCGCGGAGGTCGCCTTTCAGCCGGCCCCCAAATCGTAAGGAGCCCTGATCTCCTTCACGGGATTGATGGCGACCTTCTGAAACATGAACGGGCCGTCGGCGAAGAACACTCCGGCGGTCCTTGCGAGTAGAATTTCTGACAATCCGATCGAAGCGATTGAGGCACGAGGTGCGATGAGACGAATCCTGGCGGCAATCGTCGTATGTGCGGGGGCGACCCTGGGCGCCTCCGACTTTCTCACGGAAGGCGTCGACAACGGACGCACCGGCTGGGTGAAGGACGAGAAGGTCTTCACGGCAGCCAACGTCAGCGGCATGAAGCTGCTCTGGAAAGTGAAGCTCGAGAGCACGCCGCGAGCGATGCACAACCTATTCGCGCCGCTCATCGGCGAGAAGGTCACCACCGCGGCGGGGGTGAAAGAGATCGGCGTGGTCGCCGGGGTGAGCGACGATCTGTTCGGGATCGACATCGCCAGCGGCCGACAGCTGTGGCATACCAAGTTCGATGGCGGACCGACCCCCCCGCCTCCCTCGAACGACACGCTCTGTCCCGCTGGACAGACCGCGGTGCCGACGATGGCGCAGGTGTCGCCCGGTAAGTACACCGTCTATGCCGTGTCGTGGGATGGCCGGCTGCGGCAGATCAACGCCGCGGATGGCACCGATGCCGCCGCACCAGAGAAGTTCATTCCCGGTGGTGGAAAGCCTTATGCGCTCAACCTGCGCGACGGCGTGATTTACACCGCCACGGCGCAGGGCTGCGGCGGACTGACGAACGCCTTCTACTCGTTCGACCTGGCCAGCCGCCGCGCCAGCGCGTTCATCCCCGCCGGCGGGGGTCTG
Organism: Acidobacteriota bacterium; assembly: GCA_039930925.1. Classification (GTDB taxonomy): domain Bacteria; phylum Acidobacteriota; class Vicinamibacteria; order Vicinamibacterales; family 2-12-FULL-66-21; genus JALZOC01. The sequence goes on from JBDTSX010000172.1 coordinate 8,158, forward strand.
TGGGGCCGCCGCGGTGCCGCGATTGCCCCCGAGGGGACGGTGTATATCGGCACCGGCGACGGCCCCTTCGATCCCGGCACCCGGCGGCTGGGCAACGGCATCGTCGGCGTGAAGCTGGACGCCGGCAAGCAGCTGCAGCTTACCGACTTCTTCGGCGCCCCGAACGCCAACTGGCTGTGGCGGCGCGACCTCGACGTCAACACCACGCCCGTCGCGTTCGATTACCGCGGCCGCAAGTTCCTGGTCGGGACGAGCAAGGCCTGCCAGCTGTGGCTGCTCGATCGCGAG
>JBDTSX010000173.1:0-8433 GCA_039930925.1 Acidobacteriota bacterium
ATACCGACCTGCTCGACGTCGCGAAGAAGATCGCCGCGGCGATCCGCCACAGCTCCGGGGGCCTGCGACACGTGAAAGCGATGGGGGTCCGGCTCGACGGCCGCAATCTGACGCAGGTCTCGATCAATCTGACGAACTTCCAGAAGACGCCGATGTTCCGGGTCTTCGAGATGGTCAAGCGCGAGGCGGAACGGTACGGCGTCTCAATCCTGGAGAGCGAGATCGTCGGCCTGGTTCCGTCCGCCGCGCTGGTGTCCGCCGCCGAGTTCTATCTCCAGCTCGAACGCTTCGGACCGGATCAGATCCTGGAGCACAAGCTTCGCCAATCTTGAACCGCCGACCACGCGACTACACCGCCTCTTCGTCGCGCCGCGCGGGGACGATGCCGAAGGCGCGCATCTTGCGATAGAGGTTGCTGCGCTCGACGCCGAGCGCATCGGCGGTCTTGGTGATGTTTCCCTGCTGCGCGGCCAGCGCGCGCAGGATGTAGTCCCGCTCGAATCGATCCCGCGCGTCGTGCAGCGTCAGCGCCGGGGCCCCCGACGGTTCCGCGATGCTGACGGTCCCGCCGTCGAGAAAGGCGAGATCGGCGAGCCCGATCGTCTCTCCCGGCACCATGATCATCAGCCGCTCGATGACGTTGTGCAGTTCGCGCACGTTGCCGGGCCACCGGTAGCTGCGCAGACCGGCCGTGGCGCCCGGGTCCAGCCGCTTGGGCCGCCGGCCGTATTCGCGCGCGAACTCCGCCATGAAGTGCTCCGCGAGCAGGGGGATGTCGGAGTCGCGATCGCGCAGCGGCGGCACGAAAATCGGGATGACGTTCAGCCGGAAATACAGGTCCTCGCGAAAGCGGCCGGCACGGATCTCACTCGGCAGATCCTTGTTGGTCGCCGCCAGGATCCGGACGTCGACCTTCATGCCGCTGGTGCCGCCGACCGGCTCCACGACCTGTTCCTGCAGCGCCCGCAGCACCTTGGCCTGGGTCTTCAGGCTCATGTCCCCGATCTCGTCGAGGAACAGCGTGCCGCCGTCCGAGACCTCGAACTTTCCGCGGCGATCGGCGACCGCGCCGGTGAACGCGCCCCGGACGTGGCCGAACAATTCGCTCTCGATCAGCTCTTCGGGGATCGCGGCGCAGTTGACTTCCACGAACGGTCCCGACCGCCGGCGGCTGAGCGTGTGGATGCTCCGCGCGACCAGCTCCTTGCCGGTGCCATTCTCTCCGAAAATCAACACCCGGCCATTGGTCGGCGCCGCCATCGCGACCTGCTCGCGCAGCTGCGCCATGACGTAGCTCTCCCCCACCATCGTGAGGCGGCGATCGACGTCCGCGCGCAGCGCGCGGTTTTCGGCCTCCAGCCTGCGCTGCCGCACCGCGTTGCCGACGACCAGCACCGTCTTCTCGAGTGACAGCGGCTTTTCGACGAAGTCGAAGGCGCCCATCTTGATCGCGCGCACCGCCGATTCGATGTTCCCGTGGCCGGAAATCATCACGACCGGCGCGTCCACACGGCGCTCGCGCAACCGCGCCAGCGTCGCGAGGCCGTCGATGCCGGGAAGCCAGATGTCGAGGATGATGACGTCGTACGGCGCGCGCGTCACCCGATCGAGACAGGCCTCGCCGCTGTCGACCGCGTCCACCGCATAATTCTCGTCGCGCAGGACGCCGCTCAGTGCGCTCCGCACACCCGCTTCGTCGTCGACAATCAGGACAGTGGGTTTCATAAAAACAGCAGATCCGGCCAGGTCTCGACGCGCAGTCGGATCGCTCCAGTGTGACGCGAGATCGTGAATCGTCGGTCCGCCACATCTGTCCTTCCGCCTGAAGGCGGAAGCCACGCGTCATGCATGGTGTGGCGATCGACCGCTTCTCTCCTTCCGCGCGAAGGCGGAAGCCTACCTACCGGCCACGTGTGGCTTCCGCCTTCAGGCGGAAGATCGAATCCATCACAAACGCCCTGCTCAGCATGGCAGCTCGATCGTGAAAACCGTCCCCGAGGGCACGTTGTCGGCGGCCTCGATGCTGCCGCCGTGCTCCGCGATGATCCGCCGGACAATCGCCAGCCCGAGGCCGCTGCCCCGCCGCTTGGTCGAATAGTACGGCATGAACAGCTTGTCACGGTCCGCGGCGGAAATGCCCGGGCCGTTGTCCGAGACGGTGAGCCGGACGACGCCGTTCGCCGCATCGTGCCGGGTCTCCACGACGACCGTCGGCGCTTCGCCGCTCGGACGCCGCGAGGCGGCGCTGCCGCCGAGCGCCTCCACGGCGTTGTCCACGAGATTGATCACGACCCGCCGGATCTGCTCGACGTCCACTCGCACCGGCGGCAGCCCGTCCGCGAGCCGGGGCTCGAGACGAATCTCACTGAACAGGCCGTTGTAGAGTGCCAGTGTCGCGGTCAGCGTCGCGTTGAGATCCGCCGGCACGGCCCGCGGCGCGGGCATCCGTGCGAACTGCGCGAACTCGTCCACCAGCGCCTTGAGCGACTCCACCTCGCCGACGATGGTCGCGGTGCATTCCTCGACCAGTGCCAGCGACGCCGGCGGCGCCGAGGTGAAGTGACGGCGCATTCGCTCGGCGCAGAGCTGGATCGGCGTCAGCGGGTTCTTGATCTCGTGCGCCAGCCGGCGCGCCACGTCCCGCCACGCCGCGACCCGCTGGGTCCGGATCAGCGGCGTCACATCGTCGAACACCAGCACCGCTCCCGACGAGGCGCCGTCCTCTCCCTGCAGGGGGGTTGCGGCCGCCGCGAGATGGACTTCGCGGCCCTCGCGCACGACGGCGACCTCCTGCGCGGCCGGTTTACTGGCCCCCTGGAGCACGCGCTCGAGCAGCGCCTGCAGCGGCCGCAGGTGGTCGTGGCCGAACGCATCTGCGGTCGGGCGCCCGACGACCGCACGATCGAGCTCCAGAAGACGAAGTGCCGAGGTGTTGATGGTTTCGATCCGTCCATCGGCGCCGACCGACACGACGCCGGTGGCGATCCGTTCGAGCACGGTCTCGATATAGCGGCGCCGTTCGTCGAGCTGCAGGTTCTTGCGTTCGAGGTCGAGGCGCGATCGTTCCAGCTTGCTCTGGCTCGCGGCCAGCTCCCCGGCCATCGTGTTGAACGCCTCGACCAGTGACCCGAACTCGTCGCGGGTCTCGGGCTCGATCCGGTAGTCGAGACGGCCCGCGCCGATCTCGCGGGCGCCCGCCGCCAGCAGTTGTACGGGACGGGTGATCCGCTTCGCGAGATACAGGCCGGTCCAGGTCGCGCTGACCAGGATCATCAGCGTCATCATCAGGAAGACCGACAGGTAGACGCCCTCGAGAGGTCCACGGAGGACGGCCAGCTGGCTGTAGTTCTCGTACGCCTCGGTGATCTTCCGCGCCTTGCGCGCCAGATCGCCCGCCAGATACTCACTGGCAATGACCACGCCGACCGGATGGTTCGCGCCGTCGCGCACCAGCGCCCCCGCGCGCACGACATCGCCGCCGGCATCGAGCGGATCGACCGCCTCCGTTTCCTGGCTGCCGGACGCGACCTTCGCGGCCAGCCGGTCCGGCAGCGCCCGCAGCGATCCCCGCGGCAGCGACGGCGATTCGACCGCGACGAGCGGCAGCGGCGCGCGGCCGCCTGGCGCGATGCGGTAGACCTCGACCAGCCCGAGCCGTCCCTCTTTCACTTCCGGCTCGATCGCGCTTCGCACCGCCTCGATGTTGCCCGATTCGACGACCGCCGGCGGCATCTCCCTCGCGATCCGCCTGGCGTGATCGGCGACGATCGCCTCGTGCTCGCGGTAATAGTCCGCCCCCATTTCGTTCGCGGACCTGACCACTTCGGCGATCGGTTGACTGAACCAGAGCTGCGTGATGCTCCGGATCAGCTCCCCTCCGACGAGCAGGACGAGGACGGACGGGACGATGGTCAATCCGAGCAGCGCCAGCACCAGCTTCGCGCGGAAGCGGGAAAACGGCAGGCCGCGCCGGCGCTCGACCAGCAGCTTGACGACATTGCGCGCCAGCACGAACACCAGCGCCAGCAGCATGGTCAGGTCCGCGGCGGAGAGCGCGTAGAGCACGACCTCGCTGAGGAAGTCCGGGTTGAGGCCCGGCGAACGATCGGCGAGAACAATCATCGCGGCCAGCGCGCCGAACAGCAGCACGATGCCGAGCAGGATCAGGCGGGGGTTGTCGCGGAACGGACGCCGCTCGACGGCAGGCGGCCGCGGGGGGATCCGCGGAGGAGCAGTGGGGCGTTGCGCGTCGCGAACCGTGGTCATGCCACGCCCTGGCGGTTCATCCCTTTGACTTCTGGAGCTCGTCCACTTCCCGCTTGAACTGACCGACGTCGCGGAACTGCCGGTAGACCGACGCGAACCGGACGTAGGCGATCTGATCGAGCAGCTTCAGCTCCTGCATCAGCCGCGCGCCGATCTCTTCGGTGGTCATCTCACGCTCGTGCCGTTCCTGCAGCTCCGCCTCGATCCGGTCCGCAATCGCTTCGAGCTGCTGAATGCTGACCGGGCGCTTCTCCGACGCGGTCAACAGGCCGGCAATCATCTTCTGGCGCTGGAAGGCCTCGCGGTTGCCGTCCTTCTTGACGACACGATACTCGATGTCCTCGATGCGCTCGCGACTCGTGAAGCGCTTCGCGCAGTTGAGGCACTGGCGGCGCCGCCGGATGACCTCGCCTTCCTTGCTCTCGCGCGAGTCCACGACCTTGTCTCCCATGTTGCCGCAGTACGGGCACTTCATGGTGCGCCTTTCTCGAGGCGCACCACGCGCGGCGCGGCGTCCTCGGTCACACTCGGCGCACCGCCGGCGGCTTCGCTGCCGTCCGGAGCGCGCGTACCATTCTCGCCCGCCAGCTTACGCGCCGACGACAGCGTCAGCCCTTCGCGCGCCATGAAGATGACGCCGAGGATCGTCACCGGAACGAAGGAGATCGCATGAAGCAGGAGCGCGGCCGCCCCCGCGCGATCGGGCGACACACCGAAAAACGTCGTCACCGCAAAGATGTAGGCGGCGTGAAAGGCCCCGATCGCCCCCGGGGTCGGCGCGGCCACGCCGACGACGAGGATCGTCATGACCAGAAAGGACGCCGGGTAGGGGAAGATGATGTGGAATGCCCGAGAGGTCAGCCAGATGCCGGCCGCGATCGACATCCACATCGGGAACGACAGCGCGAGCGCGGCGAACAGCCGGGCCGGGTCGCGCATGACGGCCAGCCCCTGGGCGAAGGTCTCGACGAACCCCGCCACCATCGTCGCCAGTCTGGCCGGCAGCACCCGCTCGATGCGCAGCGCCGCCCGGCCGAGCCGTTCGGGATGCCCCGCGAGCGCGAAGAGCACGCCGATGGCGCCGAGCGCGGCTGCGGCCGCGACCAGGCCGCCTCCCTTCACCCGGGCCAGCTGCGCCGGGTCTCCCGAGATGACGCCAGGCCCCAGGGTCAGGACGAACCCCGCAAACAGCAGCAGCACCGTGGCGAGATCGAGCAGCCGCTCGAGCACGATGGTGGCAAACGCGGACGACGCATTCAGGTGCTCGCGTCGCGCGAGCAGGTACGGACGGATGACCTCGCCGGCGCGCGCGGGGAGCAGGGAGTTGGCGGCAAAGCCGATCACCGTCGTGGAGAACGCGTTGACGAACCGGGTCGTGCCGATCGGCGCCAGGAGCGACTGCCAACGCCAGGCACGTACGGCATAGGTCAAGGCCGTCACGATCACGGCGATGCCGAGCAGGCCGCGATCCGCGCCGCGCGCTTCCGCCCAGACGCCCGCCACATTGGTGCCGCGGAAGGAAAAGGCGAGCAGCCCAAGCGTGAGCAGCAAAATGAGTACGGTGCGAACTCGTAGCCGCATACGTAATTACAGTCGGGATTAGAATTCGGGGTGTGTTCGGCGGGGATTCGGCGGGCCGAACCTCCGGCGTCGGCCGGACCGTGAGGCCGAACTCCACGCGAACACTACTACAACGTCAGCTCCAAGTCTATGGGAAAACGCGAGTTACTGCTCATTGCCGCCTTCCTGATCGCCGGCGCGATCGTCTATCACGTCGCCTCGCCGCCGGCCGCGCCCGGTGAGCGCAGCTTCTCGGTCGGCCAGCTCGTGGAAGATTTCCGGCGCCATATCCGTGGCAACCGCGCCTCGGCCGACGTCACCCGCACGTCGTCCCACCCGGTCGATCCGGCCACCACCGAGGTCCGCCTCGGCCTGCGCAGCGCCGAGATCACGATTCTCGGCGAGGACCGCGCCGACATCGGCGCCGAGATGCGCGTGCACTCCACCGGCTACGACGACGTCGAGGCGCAGCAGCTGGCGCAACAGACCGCTCTCAAGGTGGACCGCGCCGGCCCGCGACTGGTCTTCAGCATCGACTACCCCAAAAACGCGTCGCAGACCGTGCAGTTGACGCTCAAAGTCCCGGCGCGGCTGCAGGTCACGATTGACTCGAATCGCGGCAAGCTGGACGTGCGTGGGGTCAGCAGCGTCAAGATCGACCAGCGCGGCGATACCACGATCGAGCGGATCGAGAAAACGATCACCGGGAATCAGCGCGGCGGGACGCTGGCGGTCAAGGACGCCGGCGCGATCCGGATCGTGATGTCCGGCACCGATGCGCGCCTCGAGCAGATTCGCGGCGAGGCCAACGTGAACGCCCGATCGGGCGGCGAGCTGAAGGGCAAGGACATCGTCGGCCCGATCGACATCGATTCGGCCGGGACGGATATCACCCTGGAGAAGATGGAGCGGACCACCGGGATGCTCCGGATCAATGCGTCATCGGGTTCGCTGTCGGTGAAAGGGATCCGCACCGAAGGACGGATCGACGTGCGCGGCACTGATGTCGAGGTCGTGGTCGACCGCGCCGCGCCGCTGGCAATCTACAGCGAAGGGGATTCACCGGTGGAGATCACGCCCGCCGCCGGCGGCGACCAGCTCGATGCCGTCGCCGCCAACGCGGGGATCTCGTTGCCGGACGGGATGGTGAGTGTCACGACGTCGGGCGAAGAACATCGCGCCGCAGGCCCGGTCAAGGGCGGCGGGCCGACGATTACGATCCGAACCTCGCACGGCGAGATCCGAGTCAAGAATCCCTAATCACTACTCGCGCATCGTGAATCTTCGGATCGCGGATCACCGCATCGCGAATCACCGCATCGCGCATCTTCGCATCGCGCATCTTCGCATCGCGGATCGCCGAATCGCGGATCTTCGAACGACGGATCACCGATTCGGAGACAGCAGGTGGACGATCTCTCAGAGAGCACCACCCGGTGAGTTGACTCGAGCCGCACGTGCCGGTAAGCTTCAGCGTCTTTCCTGAGGTCACCGGTGTTTTCAACAACCCCACTGCTTGAAACTTCACTCGACGGACTCGTGCTCAACCGGCGCGGCAAGGTGCGCGACGTGTATGAGATTGCGCTCGATTCCGGCGAGGCGGCGCTGCTTATTGTCGCGACGGACCGCATCTCCGCCTTCGACTACGTGCTCGGCTCAGGCATTCCCGACAAGGGAAAAGTCCTGACGCAGCTTTCGGGCTTCTGGTTCGAGCGCATGGGCGACCTCGTGCCGCACCATCTGCTGTCGCTCGACGTCGATGCATTTCCGGAAGCGGTGCGTCCGCACGCGGAGGTGTTGCGCGGGCGGACGATGCTGGCGCGGCGGACGGAACCGGTACCGGTCGAATGCGTCGCGCGCGGGTATTTGTCGGGGTCGGGCTGGAAGGAATATCAGCAGTCGGGCAGCGTCTGCGGCGTGCGGCTGCCGGCCGGCCTGCGCGAGTCCGATCGGCTCCCCGAGCCGATCTTCACGCCCGCGACGAAGGCCGACACCGGACACGACATCAACATCAGCGAGGACGAGGCCGGCCGGATCGTCGGCGGTGAGCTGATCGCGCGGCTGAAGTCGCTGACGCTCGAGATCTACCGCCGCGGCGCGGCGCTGGCGGAAACCAAAGGGATCATCGTCGCGGACACCAAGTTCGAGTTCGGCTTGGTCGGCGCGGGTGACCCGGCCACCGATATCGTCCTCATCGACGAAGTGCTGACCCCGGACTCGTCGCGCTTCTGGCCGCAGGGATCGTACGAGCCCGGACACGGCCAGCCAAGCTTTGACAAGCAATTCGTGCGCGACTATCTCGAAGAGATCCGCTGGGACAAACAGCCGCCGGTGCCCTCGCTCCCCAACGAGGTGATCCGCCGCACCCGCGAGAAATACGTGGACGCCTTCCGCCTGCTGTCGGGTCGCGAGCTGAGATAGCCCGTGCGGGACCAACTCGAGACGCTGGTGCAGGAGCTCCTCGACAAGGGGGTTCTTTACGACGAGGCGCGGCGCGAGTTCGAGAAGATGTTCATCGCGCGGGCGCTGCAGCGCTCGAAGGGCAGCGTCGGCGACGCGGCGGAACTGCTCGGGATGCACCGGAATACCATCGCGCGCAAGATGACC
>JBDTSX010000174.1:0-8418 GCA_039930925.1 Acidobacteriota bacterium
CGCCCATCCGTGGCGGCGAGAATCAGGCGGCATGCTTCCCATCTGCGCGCGGTCGCCGGGCGCGCCTGTCCGATGACGCGCAACCCCAATCTCGGCGACATGGACCCGGCGGAGTTCCGGCGCGAGGCGCATCGCGTGGCGGACTGGATCGCCGACTACATCGAGGATCCCGAACGCTATCCGGTGTTGTCCCGCGTGCGGCCCGGGGAAATTGCCGCGGCGCTTCCGGTCGAAGCGCCCCTCGACGGCGAACCATTCGAGACAATCCTCCAGGACTTCGAGCGGGTGCTGATGCCCGGGATCACGCACTGGAACCATCCCGGCTTTTTCGCCTACTTCGCCATCTCCGGGAGCGGGCCTGGCATCCTCGCCGAGTTCCTCAGCGCGGCGCTGAACGTCCAGGCGATGTTGTGGCGGACGTCGCCGGCGGCAACCGAGCTCGAAGCGGTGGCGCTCGGCTGGCTGCGCAGGCTGCTGCAGCTGCCGGATGATTTCGAGGGGGTGATCTACGACACCGCGTCGATCTCGACGCTGCACGCGCTCGCCGCCGCGCGCGAGCGGTGCCTGCCTTCGGTGCGCGCGGAGGGGATGGCCGGCCGCGACGTGCCGCGCATGCGCGTCTACGGCTCCGACCAGACGCACTCGTCGATCGACAAGGCCGTCATCCTGCTCGGCCTCGGTCACCACGCGCTCCGCAAGGTGGCGAGCGACGCGGAGTTTCGCATGCGCGTTGACGCGCTGGCCGCCGCCATCGCCGAGGATCGCGCCGCGGGATGGACGCCGCTCGCGGTGGTCGCGACCGTCGGAACGACATCATCGACGAGCATCGATCCGGTCCAGGCGATTGCCGAGCTCTGCGCGCGCGAATCGATTTGGCTGCACGTCGACGCCGCCTACGCGGGCGTGGCCGCGATGGTGCCGGGCTACGAGTGGATCCTGCGCGGGGCCAATCTCGCCGATTCACTCGTCGTCAATCCGCACAAGTGGCTGTTCACCCCGTTCGACCTCTCGGCGTTCTATTGCCGGCACATGGATCAGGTCCGCGCCGCATTTGCACTTACACCGGAGTACCTGCGCACGGTCGAGTCCGCGCCGGTCCAGAACCTGATGGACACCGGCATCCAGCTGGGACGACGGTTCCGGGCGCTGAAGCTATGGATGGTCATGCGCCACTTCGGGGCGAGCGGCTTGCGATCGCGGCTCGCCGAGCACATGCGCCTAGCGCGGGTTTTCGCCGGCTGGATCGACGCCGCCCCCGCGTTCGAGCGGCTCGCCCCGGTGCCCTTCAGCGTTGTCTGCTTCCGCGCACTGCCGGCTGACCCGGCCAGCACAGGCGTGGAAATTGATTCCTTGAACGAGGGGCTGCTCGAGTCCGTCAACAACACGGGTGAGATCTTCCTCTCGCACACCCGACTGGGGGGCCGGTATGCGATCCGGCTCGCGATTGGCAACCTCCATACGACGGACGTGCACGTCGCTCGGGCCTGGACACTCCTGCAGCAGCACGCCGAGACCCTGCGGCGCACCTGAGCTGTTCGTGCCGCTCTGAGGCACATGGCTTGCACCTGTCCTGTCGTGCACATCGTCCAGGGACGAGACGTGCCACCATCCAACTGCGGGGACACTCCCCGCGCGTCGCCTCCCGAGTTCGCGGAGCGACGATCACACGAGGAGAGTCATGTCACTGCGTAAGTTCGTCATCACCGCATCACTGGTAGCTGTCGCCTCAGCCGCGTCGCCCACGAAGGCATCCGCGGATTGGCTGCTGACGCCGTTCATCGGCGCCACGTTCGGCGGCAACGCGAACCTCGCGGACAGCGGCCTTGACGTCAAGAACGAGTTCGAGCGGCGATTGAGCTATGGCGGGTCGATTGCCTGGATGGGCGCCGGCGTGTTCGGATTCGAAGCCGACTTCGGGTACTCGCCCAATTTCTTTCAGTCAGCCGACAACGGCAGCAAGATCAATTTCGTCGGCGACGGCAACGAGACGACGCTGATGGCGAATGTCGTGCTCGGCGCGCCGCTGGGAGGCGTGCGGCCGTATGTCTCCGGCGGTGCAGGAATCATGAAGTCCAAGGTGGACAACCTCGACCAGTTCTTCGCCAAGCCGACCAGCACCGACTGGGGCTACGACGTCGGCGCCGGCGTCATTGGCTTTTTCAGCCACAACGTCGGCATCCGCGGTGACGTGCGATATTTCCGATCGCTGCAGAAGGATCAATCGAACACGTTCGACCTGGCACTCGGATCGTTCAAGTTCTTCCGCGGCACGGTGGGCGTCACGTTCAAGTTCTAGCGGACAGCGACAGCATCTACATCGGAACCCGGCACCACAGCCGGGGCTGCAGTGCGCACGATGGGAGACAGGAGCTCGCAGCTTGGAACGTCGTTCCAGGCGTGGCCGTTATCGAGGGCTCGCGACTTCTGTCTCCCTCACCGCGTCGAGCCACTCACGCACTTCCGCCAGCGAGCGCGCCACGGCGTCCGGATGCGTGGATTGCGACGTACGTTTCCGAGCGACCGAGGCAGATGGCGTAATGGCCATCTGCACATCCGCCTCGAAGAGCGGCGAATGACTGCGCCACTCGTCGAGCGTCAGTGCGTCGAACGATCGCTGCTCGACGAGGAGCCGGCGGACCAGCGCCCCGACGACCTCGTGCGCTTCGCGGAACGGCATGCCTCTCCCCACCAGGTAGTCGGCGACGTCGGTCGCCAGCAACAGGCCGGACGCCGCGGCTTCTGCCGTGTCGCGATTGATCGACAGCCCGCCGACCACCGAACCGGTCGCGTCGAGCGAGACGCGCAGTGTATCCTCGGCCTCGAAAAGACCCTCTTTATCCTCCTGAAGGTCCTTGCTGTACCCGATCGGCAACCCCTTCATCGTCGCCAGCCAACCCGCCAGGCGGCCAATGACGCGTCCCGCCTTGCCACGGACGAGCTCCAGCGGATCGGGATTTTTCTTCTGCGGCATCAGGCTGCTGCCCGTTGCCGCCGTATCCGCCAATTCGAAGAAGGCAAATTCCTCGGAGGTGAAGAGAATCAGGTCCTCGGCGAGACGGCTCAGGTGCACCATCGACAGCGCGCACGAGTGCAGAAACGACGAGACGAAATCGCGGTCTCCGGTCGCGTCGATGCTGTTCGCGACGACGCGTGAGAAGCCGAGCCGTTTCGCAAGCGCGGGCACGTCGATCGGATAGCTGGTCCCCGCGATCGCACCGGATCCGAGCGGCAGCTCGTCCACTTCATTCAGGACGGCCGTGAAGCGCGCGTAATCTCGCCGCAGCGCCGCCGCGTGAGCCAGGAAGAAGTGCGCGGCGAGGATTGGCTGCGCGCGGCGCATGTGCGTATACGACGGCATCAGCGCGGCGCCGCAGGCTTCCGCCTGGGTCGCCAGCACCGCCGCCAGTGCGGCGATCCGCTGCTGCAGGAACGGGACGCGGCGCTTCAAGTACAGGCGAAGGTCGAGCGAGACCTGCTCGTTGCGAGATCGTCCGGTGTGCAGCCGTCGCCCGGCGTCGCCGGCGCGCGCCACCAGCTCGCGCTCGACGAAGGAGTGCACGTCTTCATCGTTGTTCGCCGACTCGGACGAAAAGAACGCCGCGTCCGAGCCCTTCGCCGCGATCTCCGCCAGTGCGGCGCGAATCGCGGCGGCATCAGCTGGTGTCAGCACCCCCGCGTGCTCGAGCGCTTCCGACCACGCCACACTTCCCGCGACGTCGTCTTCGAACAACCGCCGGTCGAAGCGGAAGGACGCGCCGAACTCGAACAGCGCTGCATCAGGATCACCGGCGAAGCGGCCGGACCAGAGGTGCGCCATCTAACGCTCCGTTCCAATTGGCCGCGAACCGACGCCCGCCGCGAACGGCTCGCCTCGGCGCGGCGGTGCACTGAACGCGCCGCGCGGACGGCGGCCTGAGGTCATCGCGACTCCGTGAAATCTGCTCAACTCACACTCCTCGCCGGTTCGATGCCTGGACGGCGGCCTGGGCCTGGTGTCAGCGCGGCGCCGCCAGCGGCCTCGGTGCCGCCTTGCGTGCAGCGGTCTCGATCGGAAGGCCCCAGATCTTGATGAAGCCCTCGGCCGCGCTATGGTCGTAGACGTCACCGGTGTCGTATGTCGCAAGCCCGTGGTCGTAGAGCGCGTGCGGCGACTTGCGGCCGACGACCCGGCAGTCCCCCTTGAACAACTTCAGCCGTACCGTGCCGGTCACGCGTTGCTGGATGGATCTGACGAAGGCGTCAATCGCCTCGCGTGTCTGCGAATACCACAGACCGTTGTAGACCAGGTCCGCATAAACGCGCGACATGTCGTGCGCGAGGCGCTGCAGATCGCGCGCGATGACGATCTTCTGGAGCTCGGCGTGGGCGGCGTGCAGCACGACCGCCGCGGGAGCCTCGTAGATTTCGCGCGACTTGATGCCGACCAGCCGATTCTCGACCATGTCGATGCGCCCCACGCCGTGCGCTCCGGCGATCGTCTCCAGGCTCTCGATCAACTCCAGCAATGGCATTTCGATGCCGTTGGTGCGCACCGGCACGCCCGCCTCGAATTCCAGATCGAGATACGCCGGCTCGTCGGGACACTCCTGCGCCGGCCGCGTCAGCGTATAGATCTCCTCGGGCGGCTCGAGCCACGGATCTTCGAGCATCCCGCATTCAATCGAGCGGCCCCACAGGTTCGAATCGGTGCTGTACGGACTCGCCAGCGTCACCGGCACCGGAATGCTCCGGGCCCGGGCGTACTCGATTTCGTCCGGGCGGGTCATCCCCCAGATGCGCGCCGGCGCGATCACCGTGATCGACGGATTCAGCGCGCGCGAGGACACATCGAGTCCGACCTGGTCGTTGTCCTTCCCGGTACAGCCATGCGCGATCGCCATCGCGCCTTCCATCCGCGCGATCTCGACGATGTGCTTCGCGATGAGCGGCCGTCCGAGCGCCGTGGCCAGCGGGTACCGATCTTCATAAATCGCTTCAGCCTGGAGCGCCGGCATGATGTAGTCCCGCGCGAACTCCTCCCGCGCGTCGATCACGTGCGCGCGCACGGCGCCGACGGCCAGCGCGCGCTCACGCACGTCCGAGAGCTCCTGCCCCTGACCGAGATCCAGCGTCACGGCGATAATCTCCGCGCCGTACTTTTCCGCGAGCCAGGGGATCGCCACCGACGTGTCGAGTCCGCCGGAATATGCCAGGACGATACGTTCCATGTGTTCTCCACCGCCACGCGCACTGACGCGCTGCCGACCACCAGGTGCTTCAAGGTCTGGGCCGCGATCCCGCCAGGGCCCGCTTCGGCCGACCGAGCCGCGAACACGAGCTCCGAGCTAACCGCCCAGCCATTCGCCGATGCGCTTCGAGAGCTCCGCGGCGACCGGCGCGCTCCGGCAGATGACCAGAATCGTGTCGTCGCCGGCAATCGTGCCGACGATTTCGGGCAGGCCGGCGCGGTCGATCGCCACCGCCAGCGGCTGCGCCTGACCGGTATCGGTCTTCAGGACCAGCAGTTGTTCGACGACGTCGTGGCGGCGGAGGTAATCGTCCACGGCCGTCCTGAAGAGAACCTGCGGGTCGGACGGCCGGTCCGGCTCGGGACCGGCCTGGCGATAGGCGCCGTCGGCCGCCCGCTTGCTCAACCCCAGATCACGGACGTCCCGCGACAGCGTCGCCTGGGTGGCATCGATGCCGCGATCACGCAGCCGGTCCCGCAGCTGCTCCTGACTCGTTATGGCTTCGCCGTCGATGATTTTGAGGATTGCCGCTTGTCTGATGGACTTCATAATTATGCACGAACAAGCTGGATTATACAGCACCCGTCAGGCCGACAATCGCACTTTGCGCTTATTTTACGGTTGACTGCGGGTGCGGGGTAATGTATAACTATTGGTTCTGATGCATAGTTATTCGAGCGTGAGAGTGGGTGTCGCGGGCGCAACCGGCTATGCCGGTGTCGAGCTCCTGCGGCGTCTCGCGCGCCATCCCAACGTGGACGTTCGCTGCGCGATGGCCTCGAGTGGGTCGGAGTCGAAGCGCATCCCCGCGCTCAAGGGAATCTGGGACGCCCCGATCGAGCCGCTTGACATCGAACGGCTGGCGACCGAAACGGATGCGGTATTTCTAGCGCTCCCCGAGACCCTGGCGGCGGACATCGCCCCTGGGCTTGCCGCCCGGGGACCGCGGGTCTTCGACCTGTCCGGTGCATTTCGCCTGCGCGACGCGGCGCTGCGTCAACGGTGGTATCCGCACTCGCCCGCGACGATGGTGGACGTGGCCTACGGATTGACGGAGCGAGCACGCAAGGCGCTGTCGAGCGCCCGGCTCATCGCCTGCCCCGGCTGCTATCCGACCGCCGCCGTGCTGGCGCTGCAACCGCTGGTGGCGGCGGGGCTGCTCGAGCCCGGCATCATCATCGACGCGAAGTCTGGCGTGTCCGGGGCCGGCAAGACCCCGACCGAGCGCACGCACTTCTCGGAGATCCACGGCAGCATTGCCGCGTACGGCGTGTTCGGACACCGGCATGGCGCGGAGATCGAACAGGAGCTCGGCGTGCCGGTGACGTTCGTGCCGCACCTGGTGCCGCTCGACCGCGGGATCTTCGAGACCATCTACGCGCGGCTGCGGCAGGGTGTCGAGGCGTCCGCGGTGGACGCGGCGCTGACCGGCGCGTACGCGGGGTCCCCGTTCGTGCGGTTGACCGGGGCGGATCTGCCGGAGATCAAGCACGTGGCGCACACCAACTTCTGCGACATCGGCTGGCGCGTGAAGGATGGTCAGGTCGTGATGGTGGTGTGCATCGACAACCTGGTGAAGGGGGCGGCCGGCCAGGCGATCCAGAACTTCAACGTCGTGTTCGGCTTCGACGAAGCGACCGCGCTGAACTGATTCACGCCGATGACGACCGTGCTCAAACTGGGTGGAGAACTTCTCGAGGACGCGGCGGCGATGCAGAGCGCCGCGGCCGCCATCGTGGCGCTGGCCGCGGCCGATCCGGTGGTGGTCGTGCATGGCGGCGGGCGGGCGATCGACGCCGAGCTTCGTGCACGAGGTGAAGCACCGCGTTTCGTGGACGGCCTCCGCGTGACGGACGCCGCCGCGCTGGGCGCGGTGGTGACGGTGCTGGCGGGCCGTAACAACACGGCGTTGGTTGCCGCCATCGGTGCCGCCGGTGGGCGCGCCGTCGGCCTCACCGGCGCCGACGCGTCGATCGGACGCTGCGCTCCGGCTGAGCTGTTCGAAACCGTCAGCGGCGAGAGGGTGGACCTCGGGTTCGTCGGACAGCCCGTCGGCAGCGACATGTCGCTGCTGCGCGATCTGCTCGACCACGGATATGTGCCGGTGATCGCGAGCGTGGGCGTCGACGCATCCGGGGCGCTCCTGAACGTCAACGCGGACACGCTCGCCGGGCACCTGGCCGCCACGATCGGGGCGGATCGGTTGATCGTCGCGGGTGCGACCGCGGGAGTGCTGGACGCGGACGGCGGCACCATCGCCAGCCTGACGCCCGGCCAGATGGACGCGATGACCGCATCAGGCGCCGCCCACTCGGGAATGATTGCCAAGCTGGCTGCCTGCCGCCGCGCGCTCGACGGCGGGGTCAGCGAGATTGCGATCGTGTCCGGTCGCGGCGTCACGGATTTCGCCACCGCGGCCGGCACGCGAATCGACACCGCCGTCGAAGCTGCGGGCCGTCCGGGTTCTTCCGCCTGAAGGCGGAAGCCACGGGTACTAAATGGAATCCCGTAGCTTCCGCCTTCAGGCCGGACCAGCAGAAGCGGATCAGCGTGGTGGGTGGTGGGAATAGTGGCTTCCGCCTTGAGGCGGAAGGACAAGCAGAAGCGGATGAGATATGACGACAGCCACTGACGTTATCGCCGTCGAGAAGGAGCACATCCTTCAGGTCTACAAGCGCGGCTCGGTCGTGTTCCAGCGTGGGCGCGGCTGCCGCCTGTTCGATGCGGACGGCCGCAGCTATCTGGACCTGATCTCCGGCGTCGGCGTTGCCGCGCTTGGGCACGCGCACCCGCGGCTCGCGGCGGCGGTGGCCGAACAGGCTCAGGTGCTGCTGCACACCTCCAATCTGTTCTTTCATCCGCTGCAGGGTGAAGTGGCAGCCCGGTTGTCGAGCCTGTCGGGACTCCCTCGTGCATTTTTCTGCAACAGCGGCACGGAGGCGGTCGAGGCGAGCCTCAAGTTCGCCCGGCGCTACTGGTACACGCAGGGGCACCGCGCCCGCACCGAGTTCGTCGCCTTCGAGCGCTCGTTTCACGGCCGGACGATGGGGTCCCTGTCGGTGACGTGGGACGACCACTACCGCGCGCCGTTCGCGCCGCTCATCCCGGGCGTCACTTTCGTGCCGGCCGACGACATCGATGCCCTGCGGGCCGCGGTCACGGAGCGCACGGCGGCCGTGATCGTCGAGCC
>JBDTSX010000175.1:0-8400 GCA_039930925.1 Acidobacteriota bacterium
CACGGTCAGCGGTGTGCCCTCCCAGAGCGACGGGAAGACGCTGATGTCGAAGCCGGCGATGACGCGGGCGATGTCGCGCTCGAAGCCGCGAAAGACGAAGCGATCGCCGAGCCCGAGCGCAGCCGCGCGCGCCTCGAGCATCGGCCGCAAAGGTCCTTCGCCGATGACACAGAATCGCGCCGCCGGCCGGGCGTCAAGCACCCGGCGCGCGGCCTCGACCAGATACGAGTTGCCCTTCGACTCGTGCAGCCGTGTGACGGTGCCGGCGGCGAAATCGTCCGGCCCGATGCCGAGCTCGGCGCGCGCCGCGCCGACCTCCTCGGCCGATCGCGTCCGGCTGAACTCCTCGAGCGGCACCCCGAGGTAGACGATCTTCACCTTCGCCGCCGGAATCTGCCGCGCCCGGACCACGAAGTCGGCGGTGCTCTGCGACACCGCGAGGGCAATGTCGGTCAGCGGCTCGAGCGCGCGATCCGCGATCTTCTGGAACCACGGCGTGTCGGTGAGGTTGGCGTGCTCGTGCAGGATCGTCGGCAGCCGGCGCATCCCTCCCGCGATCCGGCCGAACGTCGTCGCGCCGTAGCCGTGGAGATGGAGAATGTCGGTCTGCTGGCGGTCGATCACCTTCAGCAGCGCGGTGAGGGTCGCCGGATCGAACTTTGACTTGTGCAGGTAGGTGATGTCCACGCCGGCGGCTTCGAGCGTCTCCTCGGAGAGATCCTTCCGACGCAGGCTCACCAACGAGACGTTATAGCGATCGGGATCGAAGCGCGGGATCATCCAGGCGAAGAGCCGCTTGACGCCGTGCATGCGCGAACCCTCCCAGCCGAGGTGATCGCAGACCTGCAGGACGTTGAGCTTGCGGGGGGCGCTCGCCGCCGCCGTCATGGCTCGACCCCGGCGTCCGGGCCCGGGCCGGCATCGCGGTGCCCGATCAGCTTCGCCGGCACACCGGCCGCGATCGCGCCGGAGGGGATCGACTCGCGCACCAGCGCCGCGGCGCCGACGATCGCGCGGTCGCCGACGATCACGCCGTCCAGGATCTTCGCCCCCGCGCCGAGCCAGGCGCCCGCGCCAATCGTCACGCCCGCCGATCGGCGTCCCTGCGACAGGATCGATTGTGCGGGGTCGTCGAAGTCGTGATCGCCGCCAATCACGTAACAGTAGGCCGCGACCAGCGTGTCACGCCCCACCCGCACCGAGCTGGCCGAGAAAATCTCGCAATTGAATCCGAGGTTCGCGCCGTCGTCCAAATCGATATCGCCGTTCTTGCAGGAGAGGATGGTATTGCGGCCGATGAAGACGCCGCTGCCGATCGTGATGCCGCGGTTCGAGTCTCCCTTGGCGTCGATCAGGCAATTGTCATCGATGACCACATTGTCGCCGATCCGGATCTTGTGCGGGTGCCGCAGCACCACGTTCTGCCCGAACACCACGTTGCGCCCGCAGGCGCCGAGCAGCGTCGGGTAAAGCGTCTTGCGCAGGACCAGGCCGAGCGCGCCGGGCACATTCTGCGACGCGAGCGTGACCAGCTCGTGCCGGATCAGCGCCTCCCAGCCCGGCCGCCCGACCACGAGCGAGGCGTACTTCTCGCGCGCGGACTGCCGGCGATCGAAGAGCTGATCCTGTGCCCGGGGGATGTCTGTCATAGATCGCTGTCGTGTCGGGTGCGCGCAACCGCCGACGGTCCTATTCCCGCACTGTGACGGTTGCCTCCGTAGCATATGATAAAGACCCGCATGCCCGAAGAACGTGACGCCGATCCGACTCGCGTGATGCGCGAGCACTGGATCGCCGCCGCGGCACTCACCGCGATCGTCCTCTTCCGATCCGCCGCCTTCCTGGTCTGGCCGCAAATCCAGTTCGATTCGGATCAGGCGATCACGGGTTTGATGGCGAAGCACCTCAGCGAGCTGCGCGCCTTCCCGGTGTTCTACTACGGCCAGAACTATATGCTCGCCGTCGAGGCGTGGCTGGCCGCGCCGGTGTTCGCGATCGCCGGGGTCTCGGTCACCACGCTGCGACTGCCGCTCCTGGCGATCAACCTCGGCGTCGCGCTGGGGCTGCTGCGGGTCTTCGAGCGCGAGGTCGGACTCCGCCCGATGCTGGCGCTGGTCGCAGCGCTGTTCTTCGCGCTGCCTCCGCCCGGCACGACCGCCCATCTGCTCGAGGCCAACGGCGGCAACGTCGAACCATTCGCCTACGTGCTGCTGCTGTGGATGACGCGGAGGCGCCCGGCGATCGGCGGGATCATCTTTGCGATCGGCTTCCTGCAGCGTGAATTCACGGTCTACGGATTCCTCGCGCTGCTGGCGATCGAGGCGTTCCAGCGCACGCTGTTCACGCGCGAGGGCGCCCTGCGGCGGCTGCGCATGCTCCGGACGGCGGCGGAAGTGTGGCTGTTCGTGCAGTGGATCAAGTACTACTCCTCCGCGGCGGGCCCGGGCAGCTCGATGGGCGATGTCTACCAGCCGCACGACAACCTGGTCGAGCTCGCCCACCGCATCTGTCTCGATCTCGGCACGCTGCCGCGCGGGCTGTGGCGGCTGCTGACGATCCACTGGCCGATCCTGTTCGGCGTCACGCGCCAGCCGGTGCTCGACTTCGGTGTCGACGCGACCGCATCGCAGGGTGCGGCGTGGGGGTGGGTCCTGCTCGCCGCCGCGGCACTGATCGCGGCCGCGGGCGTTGCCGGCCGCCTGCTCGCGGAGCGCCGCTGGCGCCCCGAGTACGACTTCTGCGCCTACCTGATGGGTGCCGCGGCGTTGTCGAACCTGGGGTACGTGATCGCGCGGTGCGGCGAGGTCGGATTCGTCCTGATGCGCTACGAGCTGCTCTCTCTGCTGGGCGCCGCCGGGCTGAGCGCCTGGTTCCTGAAAGTGACGAAGCCCGGCTGGCTGCAGCGCACGTGGATCGCGGTCGTTTGCGCGTGCATTGCGATCTCGGCCCTGTCGCACACCCGCATCCTCACCCAGTACGCGAAACACCAGCCCCCTCACGGCAAGCTGATCCTCGCCAAGCAGCTCGAGGCCCGAGGGATCCACTACGCGAAGTCCAGCTACTGGATCGCCTACGCGGTCACGTTCCTGATGCAGGAGAAGACGATCATCGCGTCAGAGGACTTCGTCCGGATCCGCGAATATCAGCGCATCGTGGACGAGCATAAAGCGGAGTCCATCCGGATCGCGCGGGACCCGTGTCCGGGCGGCCGTCCAGTGATGGACGGCGTGTGGTTCTGCCCGGAATGAGGAGATTGGACAGCCGGGATTCGGGATCCGGGGCTCGGGATCCGGGGCTCGGGGCTCGGGGCTCGGGCACAGGGCTCGGGAGCGCCGACCGTCGAAGAGATCCCTCCGGATCGGACCCCGGATCCCGGGCCCCGGATCCCGAGCCCCGCCTTACAGCCACCCCGCCGTCCTATACCACTCCAGCGTACGTCTGATGCCTTCGCGCAGGCCAACCTGCGGCGCATACCCGAGCTCGGCCCGTGCCCGGGTGATGTCGAAGGCGCGGCTCTTGGTGAAAAAATCTACGCGCCGGCGATAGATCGGCGGCGAGAGGCCGAGCGGTGCGCAGAGCGTTTCGCACACCGCGCCGGCCGTCCAGAAGGGCCAGACCGGCAGGTGGAGGCGCGGCGGTGTGACGTGCGCTTCCTCCGCGATCAAAGCGGTGAGCTGATTGAGCGTGGTGACTTCCGCCCCGGCGAGGATGTAGGTGCGGCCGGCGGCGGCCGGCACGGTGCCGCACAACCTGAGTCCCGCGACGAGGTCGTCGATGTAGGTGAGGTGGTAGAAAATCGAGCCGCTGCCCAGAATCACGAAACGCCGGCGCGCGACGCCGCGAAAGAGCTTCAGCAGCCGGCGATCTCCGGGGCCGTAAATGCCGGTCGGCCGTGCGATCACCACCTCGACACCGGTGTCCGCGGCCGCCTGCCGCGCCACGCGCTCCCCTTCGAGCTTCGTCACCTGGTAGATGTCGCCCGGCTTGAGCGGCGCGTCCTCGTCAGCGGGCGGACGCTCGACGTCGCCATGCACGCCGACCGTGCTGCAGTGCACGACGCGCCGCGCGCCGCCGGCAGCCGCCGCCTCGATTACCGTCCGGACCGCTTCGGCGTTCACGGCCCGGTACTCGCCCTCTTTCAGTCCCGCCTGACGGTAAATCGCGGCAATGTGGTAGACCACGTCCATGCCGAGCGCGGCGCGCGCCACCGCGGCAGGATCGCGAAGATCGCCTTCGATGAGCTGCGCGCCGGCAAGGCTGCCCGGATCACGTGTCGCCGCCGTGGGGTCCCGCACCAGCGCGCGCACCAGATCGCCGCGCCGCTCCAGCGCCCGCACCAGGTGCCCGCCCGTGAATCCGGTCGCGCCGGTAACTAGGACGCGCACCGTTCGGCCACGACCGTCACCGGCGATCCCAGCAGCCGCGTCAGCCCGGCGCGCGCCAGCGCCCCCTCGACGCGTCCGGTCGCCGCCGCCGAATTCAGACGCTTGTGGAAGGCAATCGGGAGGACGAACTGTCGATGGCGGTCCGCGATCGCGAACCCGTTCGCGCGGAGCACGCCGCGCACCGCACGATCGGCGAACACCCGGTAGGCCTCGACTCTCGCGCCGAGCGCGTGCGCGGCATGCCGAGCCACCGCCTCGAGCGCGGCCCCGCTCGACAGCGCGGGATAGTCGAACACCACCCGCCCGCGCGCCACGCGACAGAGCTCCGAGAGCGAGCGCCGCCAGTCCGGCGTGTGCATCAGCACCCGCAGGCAGATCACCGCGTCGAACGATCGATCCGCGTAGGCCAGCCGGTGCGCGTCACCCTCCGCAAACGTGACGTCGACGCGCGCGTCCGTCGCGCGCCGCGCCGCGACCGCCAGCATCTCGGCGGACGCGTCCACACCGGTGACGACGGCGCCGCGCTTCGCGAGTGCGATGGCGGCCCGGCCGGTCCCGGTCCCGACATCGAGAACCGTCCGTCCGGCGATCGGCGCCAGGAAGGAGGCAATCACCTGCTCCTGCGTCTCCGCGACCAGGCGGCCGATCGGCCCGCTGAAGCGCAGCGCATCGAACCCTTCCGCGATCGCGGGATCGGCGTAGACCGAGTAGCTGTAGTGATCCGTGTCCGGTGGAGGCGCGCCGCTCACGCGACGCCCCCGGCGATCTGCGGAGCCGCTTCGCCGGTCAGGTGCGCGCACGCCTGCCTGGTGCGCATCAAATACGCGTCATAGCTGTACTTGGTCTCGGCCAGCTGTCGGGCCCGCTCACCCACGGCCCGCGCCTCCGCCGGGTCACCGAGCGCCGCCAGGATCCCCGCCGCGAATCCTTCCGCCGTCGCAGCGGTCAGGATCGCCACGTCGTCGTTCAGCACCTGCGTGTGCGTGAGCAGCCGTGTCGCGACGATCGGCCGCCCCGATCGCAGGTACTGATAAATCTTGAGTGGCGTATTGGTGCCGGTGCTGCGGGGAGAAACCAGCACGTCGGCGGCATCGAGGAACAGCGGGATTTCTTCGAACGGACGCTGGCCGGCAAACACGACGGTGCCGGCGACCCCGGCACGCGCGGCCTGCGCACGCGCGGCCTCGACCTGGACGGGACGCCCTCCGGCGAGCACGAACCGCGCATCGGGACGCCGGGCGGCGACGGCACGAGCCGCCTCGAACAGCAGATCAAGTCCCTGATAGGCCTCGAAGGTACCGGTGTAGAGCACGATCGGCGCCGACGGATCGAGGCCGAGCTCCGCCCGAATCTTGGAGCCGGAGCCGGCAACCGGTGTATCGCCCGAACCCGGCGCGTTCTCGATCAGCACCGAGGGTACCCCCGGCTCGATGCCGCGCACGACTTCCTGCAGGTGCGGACAAATCACCACCACCACGCGCGAGCGGCGGACGACGAAGCGCTCCATCCAGGAGAAGATGCGGGTCAGGGTCGGGGAGTGGCTGAAGGCGAAGTTGGACAGCTGCTGCGGCAGGCTGGAATGCATGTCGTAGAGATGCGGCAGGCCGAGCATGCCCG
The DNA here is from genome assembly GCA_039930925.1 of Acidobacteriota bacterium. Lineage (GTDB taxonomy): Bacteria > Acidobacteriota > Vicinamibacteria > Vicinamibacterales > 2-12-FULL-66-21 > JALZOC01. The sequence continues at coordinate 6,003 of JBDTSX010000175.1, forward strand.
CGAGGATGACGCCGATGAAACTGCCTTCTTCGTGCGAATGCACGGCATCGTAGCGATCCGTGAGGACGCGGCGGAGCGCGGTCAGCGTCAGCGTGAGGTCGAGCGCAATCTTCGCCATCGACGGTCCGATGCCGATTTCCCGGATCAGCGGCGGCCTGAGGCAGCGAAACACCCGCAAGCCCGGCAGAGTGACGTCGCGGCCGAACGGATAGGTCACGAGATCGACCGTATGGCCCAGCTCGAGGAGCGCCCGGATGCGGTGGTATTCGCTGAACGGCGTGCCCCGGGGCTCGAAGAACGGCTCCGGCGCGATCATGAGGATTTTCACAATTGGGGGTCCCTGGAATTGTAGGGAACCCCGGTGGAAAGGTCAACGCGACGTGGTAAACTTCCAGCTCCCCTTGACCAGCAACAAGCGAACGATGGTGACAGATCAGCCGTCCGGCGCGACGCGCGCCCGAAGCGCCCTCATTCCCGCCGCCAAAGCGGCCGTCAGCATCATTCTCCTGTGGATCCTGTTCTCGCGCGTCGACGTCGTCCGGCTGTGGGCGGTCGCGCGGCACGCGTCCGTGCCGTGGCTGGTCGCGGCGCTCGGCCTGTACCTCGCGATGATCGTGACCAGCGCGTGGCGCTGGGACCTGCTGCTGAAGGCGCAGGGCCTGGTCTTTCCGTTCGCGCGGCTGGTGGCGTCTTTTCTTGTCGCGACGTTCTTCAATAATTTCCTGCCCAGCAATATCGGCGGCGATGTCATCCGCATCTCCGACACCGCGCCGGCGGCCGGCTCGAAGACCCTCGCGACGACGGTCGTGCTCCTCGATCGCGGACTCGGCCTGCTCGGCCTCGTGCTCGTGGCGGCGATGGGAGCGAGCGCCGGCCCAGGCTTCGCGCGATCGACAGGCGGACTTGGGGCCGGCATGCTCTGGGCCGGGTTCGGCCTGGCGGCGATGATTGCCACGCCGGCGCTGCTGATGCCGAACGGGCTCGCCGCGCTACTGAAGCCGCTGCGCGTCTTCCATCCGGATTGGGTGGACGAACGGATCGGCCGGATCACCGCCGCGCTGGCCCGCTTTCGCGAGTCTCCCGGCGCGCTCGGTGGCTGCTTCGCGGGCGCCGTGGCGGTCCAGGGACTGCTCGTCGGGTTCTACCTCGCGGTCGCGCACAGCATGAGCATGCCGATCACCTTCGCCGCGCTCGCGGTGATCGTACCGATCTCCTTCATCGTCCAGATGGTCCCGATCTCGATGAACGGCTTCGGCGTGCGCGAAGCCACCTTTGGCTTCTATTTCGGACGTCTCGGCCTCCCGCTAGAGTCCGGTGTGCTGGTTTCGCTGATGGGGGCGGCGCTGATGATGGTGTTCTCCCTGTCCGGGGCTGCCGCGTACGTGTCGCGTCGAGCTCATCATCGATCGGCCCTGCCCTCGTAGACGGCGCCCGGGATCGCGTCCGTCGCGCATTCACTCGACCAGGCCGATGGCCGACTCTCCCCGCTGGTCGGCCCCCACGAGGAAAAGACTGTTTCTGTTCAGCTTGAACGGGGGACGCCGCTGTCTCCATAATGCCGAGGCTCCGCTGGGTCTCAGCCTCAAGCAGCCATGTGTGACGGCTTCCCGCTTGACGGAGCCGGCTGCAGAGCTTATTCTGGGCTTCTCCCCCCCAGCATTTCATTCTGCCCCTGCAGGACAGCGCGTTTCCGGCCGATAGGGTGACTGCACGCGCCTGCCGCCGTGCACACCCTGCGCGTAACGAACGTCTCGAGGATCACATGATGAAACGCACCACCGTCGCGGGGGCGCTCTGCGCGATGCTGACGATTGCGCTCTCGGGCTGTCAGGCCAAGAAGAGCTCGAACCCGCTCAGCCCCTCGGTGGCAGGGCCAATCGAGGGGGTCAACATCACGGCGCCCAAGCTCCTCGAGCCGGCGCAGGGCTTCAAGTACAAGGAATCACAGCAGCCGATCAAGCTGCTGATCGAAAACGCGACCTCCTCGGGCGTGCGCGTGGTCAGCTACATGTTCGAGGTGGCCACCGACACCGACTTCGCGAGCAAGGTGTTCGCGCGCGCGGGCGTTGCGGCCGGAGACGGCGGCCGCACCAGCGTCCAGATCGATCGTCTCGATACCGGCCGCGCCTACTACTGGCGCGCGCGCGCCGAGGACGGCGCGAACTCCAGCCTGTTTTCGACGGCGCAGTTCGAGGTGCTCCCGAGGCCGGTGCTGAACGCGCCGGCGCTGCTCTCCCCGATCAACAACGAGCGGGTCGCCTCCCGGCGCCCGACCCTGGTCGTCGGCAACTCCGACCGCAACGCGGCGGTGTCCAGCTTGTCGTACGAGTTCCAGCTCGCCACGGACCAGGGATTCGGCCAGCTGGTCTCTGCCGGCATCGTCGACGAGGGCTCCGGG
>JBDTSX010000176.1:0-8382 GCA_039930925.1 Acidobacteriota bacterium
GGCGGGGCGTGTTCGAGAGGTGATCCTCTCCGCGAACCACATGCGTGATCGCCATCAGCGCGTCATCGACGACCACGGCGAAGTTGTAGGCGGGACGCCCATCGGAGCGAACCAGCACGAAATCGCCGATCACTTCGCTGCTGAAGCTCACCTCGCCGCGCACCAGATCCTGGAAGCTGACCTCCACGTGCTCCGGCACCGTGAACCGGATCACCGGCCGCTCGCCCGCGTCCATGCGGCCCCGAGACTCCTCGGGCGAAAGCCCGCGGCAGGTGCCGTGATATCGCGGCGGCTTGCCGGCGGCGAGGTCCGACTGCCGATCCGCCTCCAGCTTGGCGGTCGAGCAGAAACAGTGATACGCATGGCCGCCGGCGATCAGCTCGTTGCCGTAGGACGCGTAGAGGTGCAGGCGCTCGGACTGCCTGTAGGGGCCGTGCAGGCCGCCGACATCCGGCCCCTCGTCCCAGTCGAGCCCGAGCCAGCGCAGGTCCTCGAGGATGCTGGCCTCGGACTCGCGCGTCGATCGCTCGGCGTCGGTATCCTCGATGCGCAGCATGAAGACGCCGTCCTTGCCGTGCGCGAGCAGCCAGTTGAAAAGCGCCGTCCGCGCGTTGCCGACGTGCAGCTGACCGGTGGGGCTGGGCCCGAATCTGACGCGCATCATGTCCGGTACACCAGCGCGACGGCGTGCGCCGCGATCGCCTCGCCGCGTCCGACCGCATCCACCCCCTCGTTGGTCTTGCCCTTGACGCTCACGCGATCGACGGGAATCTCGAGGGCCGCCGCGATCCCCTCGCGGATCCGGTCGATGAACGGCGCGATTTTCGGCCGCTCGAGGACCACCACGACGTCGAGGTTCGCGAACTCGAAGCGCGCCGTCCGCACCAGCGCCGCCGCGCGCCGCAGCAGGTCGATGCTCGATGCGCCTTGCCACTCCGGATCGGTATCGGGGAAATGCCGCCCGATGTCACCAAGCGCGGCAGCGCCGAGGATCGCGTCCGTCGCGGCGTGGCACACGACGTCGGCGTCCGAGTGGCCGAGCGCGCCGATCGAGGACGGAATGAGCACGCCGCCGAGCAGCAGCGGCCGCCCTTCGACCAGCCGATGCAGATCGTAGCCGGCGCCGATCCTCGCCGGCGCCATCGGCCGGGCGTTCTGACGCGCGGTCTCGAGGTCCCGGCTGGTCGTGATCTTCACGTTGGCGGAATCTCCCTCGACGATATGGACGGGATGCCCCGCCTGCTCGGCGAGCATCGATTCGTCGGTCGCCTCGGCGCCGGCGCGGCCGAGCGCCACCGCCTCGCGAAGCACGTTCCGCCGGAACGCCTGCGGCGTTTGCGCGAGGTAGAGGCTGTCGCGCGGCAGCGTCGCCGCCACCGTCGCTTCTCCCCCGCTGGTCGTCACGCGCTTGACCGTGTCCCGCACCGGCACGGCGACGATCGCCGCGCCGTGCGCCACCGCCGCATCGATTGCGCGCGAGATCAGTTCGGGGGTGATGAACGGCCGCGCCGCGTCGTGCACGAGCACCACCTCCGACTGCTCCGCCACCACATCGAACGCATTCGCAACCGAATCCTGCCGCCGCGCGCCACCCTCGACGATCCGGATCGGCGCCCCTGCCGCGGTCCCGGCCGTCCACCGCGGAGGCCGAGCGGCGAGGCCCGCCGGCAGCACCACGATCACCTCGGTCACCCGCTCGTGCCCGGCAAAGGCATCGACGCTGCGCTCGAGGATCGACCGTCCACCGATCTCGAGCAGCTGCTTGGGCACGGACGCGCCAAGCCGCCGGCCTTCACCGGCAGCCGCAATGATCGCCGTCACATGCATGGATGGAACCGGAGGCGAGAAGTCAAACGGTGATTATATCCCAAGACTGAGGGCTGAAGACTGAAGGCTGAGAGCCCGAAGGCTTGAGTCGCCGAGCCCTTCAGCCTGTCTTGCCCTGAGCCCCCGGCCTTCAGCCCTCAGCCTTGCAGCCTATTTCGCCTCAGTAATCACGACGTCGCGGACCCGCTCGGCGAACTGTCGCGCCTGGGCGCGGGTGACGCCGGCGGTCGGGATCGGCTCGTGGACCGTCACCTCGACCTCGCCCGGACACACCATCAGGCGTCCTTTCCGCATCACGAAACGGCTGTGCGCGATGCTGACCGGGACCACCGGCACCCCCGAGTCGATCGCGAGCAGGAACGGTCCGCCCTTGAAGCGCCCGACGGCGCCATCCGCGCTCCGCGTCCCTTCCGGAAAAACAATGATCGAGTGGGCTGCGCCGATCAGCGCGGCCATCCGCTTGAGGACTCCGGCCCCGGGGTTCTTCCGATCCACCAGCAAGTGACCGGTTCTCCGGAGGTGCCACCCGAGGAACGGGACGCGCCCGATCGAGTCCTTGGCGATGATGCGAAGCTGCAGTGGCAGCGTCGTAAAGGCGATCGGAATGTCGTAGATGCTCTGGTGATTGGCCGCGAAGACGTAGCTCCGTGTGCGGTCGAGGCGTTCGAGACCGGAGACGCGCACGCTGACGCCGGTCGTCTTCAGAATCAGCCAGGCCCAGGTCCGCGCACACCAGTGGCCGGCGTTGCCGGTCGAATCAATCAGCGACGCGCCGAGCGACATCGTCCCGAGGACGATCGTATAGAGGGTGACGGCGGGAATCAGGTAGAAGACCGTCCGCCACCAGTGGAATGGAGGAACTCGGCTCAAGGACGGCGGCTACTTCGATGCCGGCGCCGCCTGCGCCACGGTCGCGTGCACGGCGGGCGACGCGGGGGATGCCGCCGGCGCCGACGGCTCCATGTAGCGACCGAAAATCATCTTGCCGGCCGTGGTCTGGAGCACGCTGGTGACGACGACGTCGATGTTGCGGCTGATCATCCGCCGCGCGTTGTCGACCACCACCATCGTCCCGTCGTCCAGGTAGGCGACCCCCTGGTTGTACTCCTTGCCTTCCTTCAGAATGAAGACCTTCATGAATTCGCCGGGGAGCACGACCGGCTTGAGCGCGTTGGCGAGCTCGTTGATGTTGAGGACCGGAACTCCGCGAAGCTGCGCGACCTTGTTCAGATTGAAGTCGTTCGTGACGATCTTTCCCTGCAGCGTGCGGCCCAGCTCGATCAGCTTGAGATCGACTTCGCGCACTTCGGGGAAATCGATGTCCGAGATCATCACGTCCACGCCGGCCATCTTCTGGATTTTCTGGAGGATGTCGAGGCCGCGGCGGCCGCGATTGCGCTTGAGCGAGTCGGACGAATCGGCCACGAGCTGCAGTTCCTTCAACACGAACTGCGGAATCACGAGCGTGCCGTCGAGGAATCCGGTCTCGCAGACGTCGGCGATCCGGCCGTCGATGATCACGCTGGTGTCGAGGATGCGGTAGCGCTTCTGCGGACCGGCGTCGCGGAAGAGCGCGACCAGCCGCGCCGGCTGGAGCCATTCGCCGTTGCGCGCGCCCATCACCAGTCCGATGTACGGGAACACCAGCAGGATGACGCTGTGCAGAAAGACGACCCGTGAGTCGCCGGTGTCAGCCCAGAAGAGCGCCGCACCGATGGTCTTGGCGAGGCCAAGTCCGGTGGCGCCGCCGATCAGGGCGCCGAGCAGATCGGTGACTTCGGCGGAGCGCAGCCGGGACTCGATGCCCACCATGACCAGGCCGAGCGCTGCTCCCCAGCCGAGATTCATGACGAGCCCGACGCTGAACGGCCGAGTCAGCACCGCCGCGTACGTCACCGCGATCACGAACAGGATCCGAACGAGCAGAAACCACGCCATATCGAGTCCTATGATACAGGGGACTCCGGGACTCCGGGGCTTTGGGCTTTGGGCTTTGGGCTTTGGAATTTTGCTTCAGGACCTGGACTCTGGCAAAGAGCCGTCTTCCCAAAGCCCAATCCCCAACGCCCACCAGCCGTTTCTACCAGTCCATCAACTGATCCAGTGCTTCGCTGACGTGCTTGACCGGCACGAGCTCGCAGCCTTCGGGCACATCGGCCGCCGCGCAGTTGCCATGGGGGACGACGCAGCGGGTGAATCCCATCTGCGCCGCTTCGCGCACGCGAATCGCCGCCTGGCTGATCCCGCGCACTTCTCCCGCCAGGCCGACCTCGCCAAAGACCGCCGTCATCGGCCTGATCGGACGGTTTCGCACGCTGGACGCCACCGCCGCGACGATCCCGAGGTCCGCGGCGGGCTCGTCCACCGTGATCCCGCCGGCGACATTGACGAACACGTCGTCCGCGATCAGGTTCAGCCCGGCGCGCTTGTCGAGAACCGCCAGCAGCAGCGACAGGCGGTTCTGGTCGAGCCCGCTCGTCATGCGGCGAGCGTTGCCATAGGTGCTGGTGCTGACGAGCGCCTGGATCTCGACGAGCATCGGTCGGGTACCTTCGACGCAGCAGAGTACCGCCGACCCGGGCGAGCTCGCCGGGCGCTCGGCCAGAAACAGCTTCGAGGGGTTCGGAACGGCGCGGAGGCCGGTGCTCGTCATCTCGAACACGCCAAGCTCGCTGACCGCGCCGAAGCGATTCTTCACCGCCCGCACGATCCGGTGCGAATGATGCTTTTCCCCCTCGAAATAGAGCACCGTGTCGACGATGTGCTCGAGCGCCTTGGGGCCGGCGAGGTTGCCGTCCTTGGTCACGTGTCCGACGAGGAAGGTCGGGATGTTCTGTCCTTTTGCGGCAAACAGCAGCTGGGTCGCCGCCTCGCGGACCTGTCCGATGCTGCCGGGGGCGGACTGGAACCGGAGGGAGAACACCGTCTGAATCGAGTCCACGATGATGAACGACGGCTTCAGCTTCGCGATCTCCTCGAGAATGCGCTCGAGGCAGGTCTCGGCGAGGATGTAGAGCGGCGCCCGCTCGATCCCCAGCCGCTCCCCGCGCGACTTGATCTGGTGCTCGGACTCCTCGCCCGAGCTGTAGAGCACCGGCCCGAACGTCCTGGCGAAGTGCGCGGCGGCCTGGAGCAGCAGCGTGGACTTCCCAATCCCCGGCTCGCCGCCGATCAGCACGAGCGATCCCGGCACCACGCCGCCGCCGAGCACACGATCGAACTCGCCGATGCCAGTCGTGAGCCGTTCCGCCACCACCGTGTCGATGTCGGCGTAGAGCTGCGGCCCGGCGGTGACCGCCAGGCTGTAGCGCTTGGCGATGTCGGCCGCGGCCGCTGCGGCCGGCAGTTCGGCCGCGGCGCGCTCCTCGACGAGCGAATTCCACGCGCCGCAATCGGCGCAGCGTCCCAGCCACTTCTGGGACTGGGCGCCGCACTCCTGACAGGCGAAGACTGTCTTCTGTTTCACTGTGTTCAGGCTTTGGGCTTTAGGCTTTTGGGCTTTAGGTACTGGGCTTTAGGCTTTAGGTACGGGGGCTTTAGGTGTTGGGCGTTACCAGAACCCGTTCCGAAGCCCAAAGCCTAACGCCCAAAGCCTACTGATACGTTCGTTCGATGCGCGCGCCGAGGCGGCACAGCAGCTCCCACGCAATCGTGTCGATGGTGGCGGCCATCTCGCGCACATCCATCATCTCATCGTCCTGACGGCCGAGAATGACGACTTCGTCGCCAGGCGCGGCGTCCATGCCGGTGACGTCGATCATCGTCATGTCCATGCACACCGAGCCGATGATCGGGGCGCGGCGCCCGCGGACGAGCATGTGTCCGCGGCCGGCGAGGCGCCGGTCCAGGCCGTCAGCGTAGCCGGCCGGTACGACCGCAATGGTCGCCGGATGATCCAGACGGGTCTTGAGACCGTAACCGCTGCCTTCCCCGGCGCGCATCCCCTTCACGTGCACGATACGCGAGTGCAGTGACAGGGCAGGTCGCAGTGGAATCGTCGCGGCGAGCGGCGCGGGCACGACCCCGTAAAGGAGCAGACCGGGACGCACGTAGTCGTACCAGACGCGCTCGTCGCGCAGGAGCGCGGCGCTGTTCGCGGCGTGGCGAAACCGCGGGCTGATGCCAATCCCGGAGAGCGACGCGCAGGCGGCGTCGAACCGTTCGCGCTGTTCGCCGAAGGCCGCGCTCTCCGGTTCGTCGGCGGTCGCGAAATGCGTGTAGACCCCCTCGATCGTCAGGTTGCGGCTGGCGGCAATCTCGGGCAGCGTGCGGGCCAGGTTATCGTGCCGGAAGCCCAGCCGGTTCATCCCCGTGTCGATCTTCAGATGGCACTTCAGGATGGTTCCATGCTTCGCCGCGGCGGCCTGCAGCGCGCGGCCGGCAGACGGCGTGGAGATGGTCGGTGTGAGGTAATGCTGGAAGACACCGTCCAGGTCGCTGATCCCGAGCGCGCCAAAGACGACGATCGGCACGCGGACGCCGCCGCGCCGTAGCACGATGCCTTCCTCGATATCCGCGCAGGCGAGCATCGCGGCGCCGGCCTGCTCGAGCGCGACCCCCACTTCGGCTGCGCCGTGGCCGTAGGCGTTCGCCTTGACGACGGCAATGATCTTCGGGGCGACGGTCTCCGCGGAGGCGGCCAGGAAGGTCGAGATGGCGCGGAAGTTGTGGCGGACCGCGTCGAGATCGACGCGCGCGACGGTCGGGCGGCTCACCTTACTGCGCTCCGTGCGCGAGATTCTCGAAGCGCGTGTGTTCCTTGATGAAGGCGAGCTTGGCGGTGCCGACCGGACCGTTGCGCTGCTTGCCGATGATGATCTCGGCGGTGCCCTCGGCGTCCTCTTTCGTGTTCCCGTCCGCGTCGCGATACTGCTCCTCGCGGTAGATGAACATGACGACGTCGGCGTCCTGCTCGAGCGCGCCCGACTCGCGCAGGTCGGAGAGCTGCGGGCGGTGATCGGCGCGGGTCTCGGAAGCGCGCGAGAGCTGCGAAAGCGCCACGATCGGCACGCTCAGCTCCTTTGCCAGCCCCTTGAGGGAGCGCGAGATCGAGGCGATCTCGGTCTGGCGGCTTTCGAAGCGCCCGCGGCCGGTCATCAGCTGAATGTAGTCGATGATCAGGAGGTGCAGGCCGTGCTCGGCCTTCAGGCGCCGTGCCTTGGCGCGCATCTCGAGCACGCCGATCGACGCGGTGTCGTCGATGAACACCTTGGCCTCCGCCAGAGTGCCGAGCGCATGCGAGAGACGGCCGTAATCCTTCTCGTTCAGGTATCCGGTGCGGAAGCGGTGCGCGTCGATCCGGGCCTCGGAGGTGAGCATGCGAATGAACAGCTGCTCTTTCGACATTTCGAGGCTGAAGAACCCGACCGTCATGTCGGTCGAGGTGCCGACGTGCTGCGCGATGTTCAGCACGAAGCTGGTCTTCCCCATCGACGGGCGGGCCGCGACCAGGACCAGATCGGACGGCTGGAGTCCGGAGGTCATCTCGTCCAAATCGACGAACCCGGTCGGCACCCCGGTGACCATCCCCTTGTGCTGCTGCAGCTTCTCGATGGTGGTGAAGCTGCTCTGCACCAGATCGCGCAGCGGCACGAATCCGGCCCGGATCCGATTCTCGGCAATCGCGAAGATGTCCCGCTCCGCTTCGTCGAGCACCTCGTCGGGATCGTCTTCGGCTTCGTACGCGCGCGCGACGATCTTGTTGCCCGAGTGGATCAGGCTCCGGAGCGTGGACTTCTCCTTGACGATCTTGGCGTAGTACTCGACGTTCGCCGATCGCGGCACGCCGTCCGCCAGCGAGGCGATGTAGGCGGGGCCGCCGACCTCCTCGAGCTCGCCGTACCGGGCCAACTCCTCCTTCAGCGTGACGAAATCGATCGCGTCGCCGCGCTCGCTGAGCACCACCATCCGCTCGAAGATGCGGCGGTGCGCATCACGGAAGAAATCGCGCGAGTCGATCAGCTCCGCGGCATGGTTGAACGCCTCGTTGTGCACGAGGATCGCCCCGAGCACTGATTTTTCCGCGTCGAGGCTGTGCGGCAGCGTGCGTTCGGGAGTGGCGACATCTGGCATGGAGGTGATCGGGCTGTCGCGCTGGTCGGGTATCCGCCGAACGCACGACGGAATCATCGCGCGATCGAGAGCCCGAAAAACAATCGGGCGACCCGGGAAGGATAGCACCCAACCCGGATCGCCCGACACCGATCATCGCGCGCGGCGATGAGAAATCCGATTACGCCTTTTCGGGGACGACCTTCACCTTGACGTGCGCCGTCACGTCGCGGTGAATCTTGATCGGCAGGTCGTATTCCCCGAGCGCCTTCAGCGGATCCTTCAGCTCGATCTTCCGCTTGTCGACCTCGAGCCCCTTGGCGTGCAGGGCCTGCGCGATGTCGCCCGAGGTCACCGACCCGTACAGGATGTTGTTCTCGCCGACGCGGCGGGCGATCGCGATCTCCGCCTCGCCAATCCGCTGCGCGAACGCCTGCGCCTGCGACGTTTCCTCGAGTTCCCGCGCCTCGCTCAACTTGCGCTGCTTCTCGACCTGGCGCTTGC
>JBDTSX010000177.1:0-8295 GCA_039930925.1 Acidobacteriota bacterium
ACCATCGCCGGCATCGGTTTCGGCACCTCGATGCGCGTGAGGATTTCACCGGCGGCCAGGACAGTGCGCCGATACGCGGTGAAAAATGAGGTCAGCGGCACAATCCGGCGTCCAGCCTGTCCGGCGATTTCCACCGAGGCATCGAGTGCTGCGAGCAGCGGTGCGCCGTCGCCAATCGGCGACGCGGTCGCCAGGTTGCCGCCGAGCGTCGCGCGGTTGCGGATCAGCGGGGACGCAAACAGCCCGAGCCATTCCGCAACCACCGCCGGCGCGTTCGTCCAGTGGCGCCCGAGATCGGCCAGCGCCAGCGCGGCGCCGATCCGGATCCGATCGGGCGTCTCGGACCACTCGCGGAGCTCGTCGATCGCTTCGAGGCTGAGCAGATGCGCCCATCGCCGGCCGTGCAGGTTCGACTCCACGCCGAGATCGGTACCGCCGGCGATGACCGTCGCGTTCGGGTCGCCGGCAAGGATGGCGAGGGCCTCGTCCACGGTTCGCGGACGCGAGAAGCCCGGCGCTTCGATACGGTCGAGCGCGGGCGCGGGCCGGGCGAGACGCTCGAGCAGGCGGCCGGCGGGTGGCGGGCCCAGCGAACGCGCCGCATCACGGATCGCGCGGTAGGCGCCGCACCGGCACAAGTTGCCGGATAGAGCCAGCGGGTCGCATGGACCGTGGCGATCGGGCCGGTACTGCTCGGCGAGGAGGCTCATGACGAACCCCGGCGTGCAGTAGCCGCACTGCGATCCGCCGCTCGCCGCCATCGCGGCCTGCGCTTCAGCGAGCGAGTCGTTGGTGGCCAGTGATTCCACGGTATAGACTTCACGCCCGGCCATCGTCGCCAGCGGCAGCAGGCAGCTGTTCACGACGCGATAGGCGCTGCGTTCGCCATCGCCGGTCACCATCGCCACCGCGCAGGCGCCGCATTCACCCTCCGCGCATCCTTCTTTCGCGCCGGTCAGTCCTCGTTCTCTCAGAAAGTCGAGGAGACTCGCCGGCGTGGCGGATGGGATCGTGGCTGGTTGGCCGTTGAGGATGAACGCGAGGCGGGGAGTGGCTGTTGCGGAAGGCATGCGCCGCGCGGAGTGATTGATGGTCATTGTACGTCACGGGCGGGCGAGTCCGTGGCTTCGTGACCGCAGCAGTCTGCGCTTCGGACCGACCCGCCGGTCGGGTTGGGCTTCAGCCGGACCGCCTGTGCCGGATCGGGACCGCGGGGTACCTCACTTCCAGCGTTGACGCACGAAGCCTTCTCCTTCACGCGTCTCGCAGCGCCCCTTGGGCACGTTGTAGGAGAAGCGGCCGGCGTCGGAACGCCGCGCGCGCGCCATCGTCCGACTTCCTAGCCCCGAGCCCCCAGGCTGAGTCCGAGCTTGAGCCCGATCCCCACACCCCGCTCCCGCGTGAGACAATCGGCCGATGAGCGTCAGTCGTCGTCGTCTCTTCACTGCCGTCGCCGAGCTCGGCGCGCTGGCGGCGGTGTCGCGGGTATTTCCTTCGCACATCTTCGCGCAGGACGCGCGTCCGGCGGTCGCGGCCGGAAAGGAGAAGCTGATCGTCCGCTCGCTCCGTCCGCCGGACTACGAGACGCCGGTCGCACTGCTCGACTCATGGCTGACGCCGGTGGACAACTTCTACGTGCGGTCGCACCTTCCACTTCCGCCGGCCACCGACGCGGCCGCGTGGACGCTGCGGGTCGAGGGGGAAGTCGCCACGGCGGTGACCCTGTCGATGGCCGATCTGCGGCGCCTGCCCTCGACGACGCTCACGGCGACCCTCGAGTGCGCCGGCAACGGCCGCGGATCCTACGATCCGCCGGTCGCCGGCGTGCAATGGGGTAGAGGGGCGGTCGGCAACGCGCGCTGGACGGGCGTGCGCATGTCCGAGGTCCTGAAGCGTGCCGGGATCAGGAGCGCCGGCCGTTTCGTGGTGATGGACGGCGCCGATCTGCCGCCCGGCACGATGCCTGACTTCGTTCGGCAACTTCCGATCGACAAGGCGATGCACGCCGACACCGTGATCGCCTACGAAATGAACGGCCAGCCGCTCCCGTTCGTCCACGGCTTTCCACTGCGCGCGATTGTTCCCGGATGGGAGGGCGCGTACTGGATGAAGTGGCTGACCAGCCTGCGCGTGGTCGATCGCGAGTTCGACGGGTTCTGGGTGGCAACCGCGTATCGCTATCCGAGCAGGCGAGTGGCCCCGGGCGCCGCGGTCCCGGCTGGGGACATGGCCCCGCTCACCGGTCTCGCCGTCAAGTCGCTGATCACCCGTCCGCTCGACGGCTCGACCCACGCTCCGGGCGCGATCGACGTGGCCGGATTCGCCTGGGCGGGAGAGCACGACATCGCGCGTGTGGACGTCTCGACCGACGACGGCGCCACCTGGCGTCCGGCTCGCCTGACGGGGGAGCAGGCGCGCTTTACCTGGCGCCGCTTCGAATTCGGCTTCACCGCGACGCAGCCGGAATCACGGTTGATCATCGCGCGCGCGACCGATTCGAGCGGTCGGACGCAGCCGGTCGTGCCACCGTGGAATCCGTCCGGCTACTTGTGGAATGCGCCGGACCGCGTGCGCATCGAGGTGAAGTGAGTGCGCGTGATCGTCATCTGCCTGATGCTCGTCGGCGTCGGCGACGCCTCCGCCCAGCAGCCACCCGATCTCCCGGGGGCCGCGCAGGTGCAAGCGCACTGCTCGACCTGCCATGGGGAAGACCTGATCGCGCAGCAGCGGTTGTCGCGCGCGGGCTGGGGCCGCGAGATCGACAAGATGGTGCGCTGGGGTGCGGTGGTCGCGGCGGACGAGCGCGAACCGATGCTCGACTACCTCGCCGCCCACTTCGCGCCGAAGTCCGTGGCCGCGCCGACCACCGTCTCAGCGAACCGCACCTACCAGCGTGCCTGCCTGGTCTGCCACGGCAGTGACCTGATCGAGGGGCAGCGGCTGAACCGCGCCGGTTGGACGCGCGAAGTGGAGAAAATGATCAGATGGGGCGCGGCCGTACCGGAGAGCGAGAAGGCTGCGCTCATCGACGATCTCGCCGCGCATCAGGCTTTAGGCATTGGGTATTAGGCTTTAGGAATTGGGTATTAGGCATTAGGCATTAGGCTTTGGCCAAAGCCCAAAGCCCAAAGCCCAAAGCCCAAACCGCCCAAACGCCCAAAGCCCAAAGCCCCTCTAAGTCTTGTCCATGTCGATCAGCACCTTCATGACCGGTCCGCCGCCCAGAGCTTCTTCCATGCCGCGCTGCAGATCCTCGATCGCGATCCGCCGCGTCACCAGCGGGCTGACGTTGACGGCGCCGGTCGAAGCCAACCGGATCGACTCTTCCCACGCCGCCCGCGTATACAGCCGGCTGCCGAGGATGGTCAGCTCGCGCGCGAACACCGAGTAGAGGCTGACCGGAACCGGCGTTGAGTGGATGGCAATGACGTTCACCGTCCCCCAGACGCGCACCACTTCGGTGGCCAGTCGTACGGCGTCCGGGCTGCCACTGACCTCGAACGACATGTCCGCCCCCTCGCCGCCGGTCCAGTCCAGGACCGTGCGGAGCAGGTCTCCCTGTTCAGGACCGATGGTGTCGAGGCCGAGGCCTTTGAGCATCTCGATGCGGTACGGATTGATTTCCGCAATCTTCAGCTCCGCGCCGCGCTCACGACAGACGAGCGCGATCAGGCAGCCGATCGGGCCGCCGCCGAAGACCACCACGCGATCGCCCGTCTTGGGGTTCGCTCGAGCGACGTCGTGGGCCGCGACCGCGAGCGGCTCGATCAGCGCCGCATCATCGTCGCTGAGCGAATCCGGTACCTTGAGCAGACGATCCACCGGCACCGCCCAGTAATCCTGCATCCCGCCGGTCGCATCGACGCCGAGGACCTTGAGGTGATAGCAGAGATAGCTCGCGCCCATCCGGCACGCCCGGCAGGTGCGGCAGTACAGTACCGGCTCGACGACGACGCGATCGCCCTCGGTGAAACCTGAGCCGGCCGGCGCCGTCACGACCTGCGCGAACACCTCGTGGCCGATGATGCCGCGCTTCGGCACGCGGTGATCGAGATGCCCCTGAAAGATGTGCAGGTCGGAGCCGCAGATGCCGACCCGCCGCACCCGCAGCAGCGCTTCTCCGGCTGCCGCGATCGGCATCGCCGCCGGCTCGGTGCGGAACGTCCGGTTCCCAAGATAGTGCGAGGCGCGTATCGTCATGGCCTTGATTTGGTCCCGAATGTGCCCGCTCACCATAGCGCATGTCGTTGACGCGCGCGAGTGGTTTGTCGTACAAGAGGCCGTCACCACCGCTCACAGTGGCCGCGGCTCCAGCCGGAGGAAATGACCATGGCAACACGGACCTGGGTATCAGGCGTCGGCGACGACGCGAATCCGGGAAGCCGGACCGCCCCGTGCAAGACGTTCGCGGGCGCCCTCTCGAAAACCAACAGCGGCGGGGAGATCGATTGCCTCGATCCCGGCGGCTTCGGTCCGGTGACGATCACGAAGTCGTTGACCATCGACGGGACCGGCACGTTTGGCTCGATCCTGGCCGCCGGCACCAACGGCATCATCATCAACGGCGCGGGCATCACCGTCACGATCCGCGGGCTCTCGATCAACGGCGCGGGCACCGGGATCTCGGGCGTGCAGATCGTTGCCGCCGCGAAAGTCCACATCATCGACTGCATCATCGCGGGGTTCGGCGCCGGTGTGGCCCGGGGCATCAACGACGTGCGCACGGCCGGCGGCCGACTGTTCGTGACCAACACCACCGTCAGGGACAACGGTCAGAGCGGCGTCGTCGCGCTGCCGGCCAGCGGCTCGAACGCGATCCAGGCCGTGCTCGAGAACTGCCGGCTGGAGGGGAATGGCAACGCGGGGCTGGTGGCGTCGAGCGGGAGCCGGGTGACGATCGCCCGCTCAATCGCCGTCGGAAACCTCAGCCACGGCCTGTTCGCGGATTCACCCGCAGGCAGCTCCGAGCTGACGATCGAAAGCTGCGTGGTCGCGGCGAATGGCACCGACGGCATCTTTGCCGGATCGGGGGCGACGATTCGGATCTCGAACGTGCTCGTGACCAACAACGGGATCGGCCTGAGCGGCCCGGGCGTGTACGCGACCTTCGGCAACAACCATCTGTCGGGGAATGCATCCGGCAACAGCGTGCCCGGATCGCCCGCGCCGATCGGCGCACAGTAGCGGAGGGTCCACACGTGGTGGCATGCGGCTCTGTTCCGGGCGATGCGCGGTCAGCAGCCTGGGCGGGACCGTTCAGCACCATCCGCTCGGCTATCCGTGGCGTCCGGCTTCAGCCGGACGATTGCACAGATCGGTCATGCGGCGCGCGGCCTAAAACCTAAAACCTAAAACCTAAAACCTCCCATCTATACGTGGACGTCCATCCGCCGGAAGGTGTCCATCAGCGTGGTCGCTTCGGTGGAGAGCACACGCCAGGCGGCGGCCGCCGGCTCGAGTCGATTTTCGGCGCCGAGCCGCTCGAGGGTCTGCGCCGCCTCGAAGAGCGCCGAGGCGGACAGGTTGGCCGCCGCGCCCTTCAGCGCATGCGCCGTGTTGCGGAGCAGGACGCCGTCGCCCTGGTCCACGGCCGCCTTGATTGCCGCGACGCGCGGCGGACAGTCGTCGAGAAACAGCCGGATCACGTCGTGCAGCAGCTCCGTGTCGCCGCCGAGCCGGTCCATCAGGGCGGTCTCGTTGAACGTCTCCGGCTTCGCAGCGGATCCCGACGAGCCCTGCTCGACGACCTGAAAGAGCAGTGTCTGGTTGATCGGCTTCGAGAGATAACCGTCCATGCCGGCGGCCAGACAGCGCTCGCGATCGCCGGTCATCGCGTGCGCGGTCATCGCCACGATTCGCGTGTGGCCGCCGGTTTTCCATTCACGGTCGCGAATCGCCGCCGCCGCCTCGAGCCCGCCCATCTCCGGCATCTGCACGTCCATCAGCACGAGATCAAAACTTTCGCGGGCCAGGGCTTCCAGGGCTTCCCGGCCGTTGTTGGCGACGGTCACCCGATGTCCGCGTCGTTTCAACAGCCCGACGGCGACCCGCTGGTTCACGATGTTGTCCTCGGCGAGCAGGATGTTCACCGGCTGCATGTCGGGCTCCGGCGCCGCGACCGCCGGCTTGGCCGCCCGCGGCGTCTTCGATTTCTGACTGCGATCCTCCAGCACGCGCCGGATCTGGTTGAGCAGATCGGTATGCTTCACCGGTTTGGTGAGGTAAGCCGACACGCCGAGGGCGCGGCAGCGCGCCGCGTCGCCGTGCTGGCCCGACGATGTGAGCATCATGATCACCGCGCCGGCGAGATCCGGATGTGCGGCAATGCCCTCGATCACGCCGAAACCGTCCATCCCGGGCATGTTCGCGTCCAGCAGGACCAGCGCGAACGGCTCGGCGCTGTCGGTGGCCGCGAGCAGCGCGTCGATCCCTTCCTGGCCGCTCGAAACGGCGGTGGGGTGCATTCCCCAACGAGTCAGCTGTTCGACGAAGATCCGGCGGTTGACGGCGTTGTCGTCGACGATCAGCACCCGCAAGTGATCCGGGATCGGCTCGGCGGCGTGCGCGTCCGGAGTGGGCGCGATGTCGAACGGTACGGTGAAATGGAACGTCGTCCCGACGCCCGGCTCGCTCTCCACCCAGATCTTCCCGCCCATCATGCCGACGAGTGTGGCGGAGATGGTCAGCCCGAGCCCGGTCCCGCCGAACCGGCGCGTCGTCGATCCGTCGGCCTGGCTGAATGCCTCGAAAATCGTCTCGTGCTTGTTTCTCGCAATGCCCACGCCGGTGTCCGTGACCCGGAAGTGCAGCAGGGTCGAGCCCGCGTTCCGGTTGTCTTCGCCCAGCTCGACGAGCACGTGCCCGCGCGAGGTGAACTTGACGGCGTTACCGACCAGGTTCGCGAGCACCTGCTGAAGGCGCCCCGGGTCGCCGATGATCGCCGGTGGCACCTCCGGCGCGACGTGGACGATCAGCTCGAGCCCCTTCTGTTCCGCCTGCAGGGCGAAGGGCCGGAGCATGTCGCTGAGGACGTCGTTGAGCGCGAACGGGACCAGCTCGAGCTCGAGCTTGCGCGACTCGATCTTCGAGAAGTCGAGGATGTCGTTGAGGATGCCGAGGAGCGACTCGGCCGACATCTTCACCGTATCGAGGCATTCCCGCGTCTGGATGTCGAGCGCATTGCCCAGCGCCAGATCGGTCATGCCGATGATGCCGTTCATCGGGGTCCGGATCTCGTGGCTCATGTTGGCGAGGAACTCGCTCTTGGCGCGGCTCGCTTCCATCGCGCGATCGCGCGCCGCGATCATGTCCACGTTCGCCGCGCGCAGCTCCGCGGTGCGCACTTCCACCGTGCGCTCGAGGGTTTCCTGGTTGCCGAGCAGCGCCAGGTCGCGGCGCTGGATCTCCTCGAGCATCTTGTTGAAGCCGTCGATCAGCTCGCCGATCTCGTCGTCACCGCCCTTCTGGGCGCGAACGTCGTAGCGGCGGTCGTGGGTCACCACCCGGGTGATTTCGGTCAGGCCGAGGAGCGGGACCGAGATGAAGCGCTGCAGCCGGAAGGCCACCGCGAGCGCCAGCCAGAACGTGCCGAACAGCACCGCCCCGACGATCTGCGCGAGTCCGGCTGCCCGGGTCCAGATTTCCCGCAGGTCAGACTCGATGAACACCGCGCCGACGACCTCCGTGCCCTGGACGATCGGGCGGGTCAGGATCAGGCCGCGGCCGGTGAAGGCGTGCCACGGCCGGCCCTTCAACGCCTCCGGGGGAATCCGGCTGATTTGACCGGGGAGACCCGGTGTGGGGTTTCGGGTGAACCGCGCCAGCGGCATCCCCTCAGGGGTGAGGATCATCGCGGAGATGATGTGCTCGTTCTGCGAGATCCCCTGGAGGGTGTCGCCGGCCGTTTTCACGTCGCCAAAGGCGATCGTCGCGGTGCTGTTCCGGCCGATGACGTCGGCCAGCATGCCCATATCGCGGACGAGCTTCTGGCGCGACGTCGAGAAGTCGTAGGCAAAGAACACCGCACAGGCGAGGACCAGCGATCCGCCCGCGGTCACGATGCTGATTGCGGTCAGCTTGCGCGCGAGCGACAGCCGAGCGAACCACGTCTTAACGCCCCATTGCATACGGTTCATCCTTGACAATTCTTGCGAGGGCCAATAGTTGCGACCTGAGGTGCAGCCCGGCGCGCTGTGCCGACTCGACGTTCACGGCAAAGCGCAAGCGGCCGTTCTCCGGAAAAAGATGCGCCGTGCCGCCCATCGCCGCGAAGTCCGCCAGATCGCTGACGGTGAA
>JBDTSX010000178.1:0-8268 GCA_039930925.1 Acidobacteriota bacterium
CAGCTGCCGCAGCGGCACAACGCAAGGTGCTGTCCCGAGTAGACCGCGAGATCCGGATCCTGCGTGCCATAGATCGCGAGCTCGAATCGCAGGGTATGGATTGGCGAGAGATCGGTCCCGCCACAGACCCAGCAGGACGTCACCGGACTGAAGAGCGCGGCCGCCTGCACGCTCACGCGCCCACCGCCAGCCTGATGTCGGCGGACATGTCGGCCCACGTGCGCGAGCGCAGCCGGTCGGCGAAGGCGCGCACGCGGGCCGCGCTACCGGCCATGTCCCCGCGCCAGCGGTGAAGCCGTTCGGCGATCTCGGTGGTGTCTTCCACGTCCTGAATCAACAGATCTGACAGGTCCGCCGGATAGAGTTCGGCGACCCCGGCCGCGGCGCTGACGATCGCTGGCAGTCCGCGGCAGAGCGCTTCATGCACGCCGAGTCCGTAGGCTTCATAGCGCGCGGGATGCACGAGCGCGTCGGCGGCGGCGAGCACCCGCGAGACGTCGTTCCGAAAGCCCAGGAACGTGATCCGGCGGCCGAGTCCGGCCTCCGCCGCCAGCCGGCGCCATCGCGAGAGCTCGCCGCCGTGGCCGGCGACCGCGAGGTCGGCGTCCCACCCGGGATCGCGGCACAGTTCCTGCCACGCCGTGAAGACTCGATCGAAGCCTTTGCGCCGATCGCCGAGCGCGCCGATGAACAGCACCACCGGGCGATCGGCCGCCCAGCCCAGTTCCTGTCGTGCGGAGGCCCGCTCGGCGTCGCTCACCACTGCAAATCCCTCCGGGTCCGAGCCGTAGTACACGACGCGCGTGCGATCCGTCCCGATGCCGAGCCGCTGGTGGACGTCGCTGGCGGTTCGCTGGCTGTTGCACAAGACGATGCGCGCACGCGTAAGTGCGCGGCGCTCGTGTGCGAGGTAGTACTGGTGCATCGCGCGACCCTGAAACCGGGCCCGGATGCCGGCCGCCCGCGGTGCATATGCCGCGTGCAGGTAGTGCACCCAGGTGACGTCACCGGCATCCGCGTTCCCGCCGTTCGCAATCACGCATCCGCCGGTGAAGCGCTTCGCGCGCCGTTGTCCTTCCGCGGCGAGAAACGGCCCGCCCGCGAAGTGCGAGCCGAACGGGCGACGGACCAGGTCGACGTGCACGCTCTTCTGCTGTTCGAGGTCCCGCCAGACGCGATGGGCGACCAGGTGCACTTCGGCGCCGGGCGCCGCCGCCAGGCTCGAAGCCAGGGCATGGTTGGCGCGGTCCATGCCGCCGAGCGGCGTGAAATCTCCGGCGATCAACAGCCAGCGATTCATGCATCCTGCAGCTTGTAGTTGCTGGCCACACCGTGGAGTGCGCCGGCGAGAAACCAGTACTGGATGCCGATCTGGGTCACGAACGGAGTGAAGCTGATGACCATTACCGCGATGCCCAGGTT
Organism: Acidobacteriota bacterium; assembly: GCA_039930925.1. Taxonomy (GTDB): domain Bacteria; phylum Acidobacteriota; class Vicinamibacteria; order Vicinamibacterales; family 2-12-FULL-66-21; genus JALZOC01. Next base: position 1,423 of record JBDTSX010000178.1, read on the forward strand.
GGCGGCAAAGATCACCGCCGCGCAGGCGGCGACGCGCGGGTAGTCGGTGCGCCGGGCAAGACGGAACTGCGACAGGGCGGCGACGATGATCGCGCCGCTGTACAGGAAGATCATCACCACCCCGCCGTCGATCATCCAGCCGGTGATCTGGATCTCGGCCCAGAGGCTGGTCGAGCCAGGGGTGCCGAAATAGGCCCCCGCCACTCCCCAGCGCCCGAGTCCAGCACCGAGCGGGTACTGGTAGAGCATGTCGGTGAAGGTGTAGTCGAGCTGGACGCCGCGAGCGTGATGGTAGGTCTCGTACGGATCGTTGCCGAGGAGCGTCATGAAACGATCGGTGATGCTCTTGCCGCCGAGCGTGACCGCGCCGATGAAGGCGGCCGTGACCAACCCCCCGACCAGCAATCCGAAGGTGGTCGCCTTGGCGACGCGCTTCTGCGTCATCAGCGTAAAGGCGTACATGCCGCACATGAACACCGTCACCACCAGGCTGACCCGGACCTGACTCAGATAGATGGCGGCGATGCCCGCCGCCGACATCGCGAAGGCGCCGGCCCGCTGCCACAGCGGAATGGCGCTCAGCCCGAAGATCGCCCCGAGCAGCGCGGCGAACATGCCCGGCCCGGCCACCGCTCCCGGCGTGTCGAACAGCCCGGGCGGACGGATGATGACCTGGCCGTTGTTCCCGACATAGGTGATCGGCCCGGTGCCGCCGGCGCCGGTGATGATCCGCGACAACTCCGCCGGCATCCAGCGTCCGGGATCGTAGACCTGGAGCACGCCGACGATCGAGTTCACGCCGGAGCAGATCAGCACCAGCCCGAGCAGCCGCGCCAGATGTTCGGGCGTGCGCACCATCGACGGCGCCCAGAAGAGGGGCGACATCACCGCGAAGTAGACCATCGCGTGCGCCAGCCCGCCGACGAGCGAGGTGGTGGCCGGATTGAACAGCGAGAGGCCGAGCACCGCCATGACCGCGAGGACCCACGACTCGGTGCGACTGCCCTGGGGACGAACGCCCGACTGGGTCAGCCACCAGACGTACGCGCCAAGGCTGATCGCAAAGGCCGAGAAGCGCAGCGTCACACGGAACGACTGGGTGCCGGGCAGGTAGAGCAGCGCCGGCAGCGCCGTCTGGCTGATCACGAACACTTCGGGGAAGCCCCAGGGGGCGGCGGCACGGCGCGTCCCCGCCTCGGCGGCCTGTGGCACCGGGTGGGACACGGTGAAGTCGATCGCGTTCATCGGGGTCTCACGCCGGGATCCGCGCCGTTCGGTAGGTCGCCGCAAACTCCTCGCCGAGCCGGCGCGCGTCGAAACGCTTCAGCGCGGTGGCACGGGCGGCAAGGCCGAGACGCGCGCGAAGTGCGCCGTCGGTGGCCAGCCGCGTCATCCGCGCCGCCAGATCGGCGGCATCTCCGGCGCGGTGGACGACGGCGTCTTCTCCATCGCTGACGAGCTCCGCGGCGCCCCCCGTTCCACTGGTGATCACCGCGCGGCCGCAGGCCATCGCTTCGGCGATCACCAGCCCGAACGGCTCCGGCGTCGTGCTCGCGTGGACGACGACGTCGAGCGCCCGCATCACCCGCTCCGGGTCGGCGACAAGGCCCGTGAAGCCGACGCGGTTCTCGAGCCCGACGCTCGCGGCGAGCCGCCGCAGTTCCTCGATCGAGTACTGGCTGCCTTCGGTGTCGTAGGTCGCGCCGCCAACCACGTAGCCGCGAACCCGTGCGGCGTCCGAAAGCGCGGCGATCGCGCGGAGGAACGTGTCGTGTCCCTTCCACCGGCTGAAGGTCGCGATCAGGCCGATTCGCACCGTGCCGTCCGGTGCCGGTGGGAGTCCCGACAACGCGTCCAGGTCCGCCACGGGACCGCCGGGGGAGAACTTCTCGAGATCGACGGCGTTCAAAATCACCCGCACGGTGTCGCGCGGCCCGACGATCCGCCGCACGTCGTCGCCGACACTCTCGGAGTTGGCGACGATCGCGCGGCAGCGCCCCGCGTAGCGGCGCACGAGAATGCGCGTCAGCGGACGGTCGCCGACGTACTCGTGGATGTGCCACACGAGGCCGCCCTGGCCGACGCCGGCGCGCGCGGCGACGATCTGGGCCTTGAAGCCGTTGGCGTGGATCACGTCAGGTTGAATGCTGGCCAGCACGCGCTGCAGCCTCCGCTCGTACCCGGGCAAGGCGAGCGCCGCGCGCAGCAGCCGGGACGCCACGGCGACCTTGCCGCGGCCGCTCATGCCCCATTCGCCGAGGCGCGCCAGCCCCGCAGGCATCGGCAGCGGCACGATCGACACACCAAGCGCGGCCGCGCGGGTCGCCAGCGGGCCCAGCCCCGGCAGAACCAGGTGCAGATCCCAGGACGGGCTCACGCGCCGCAGCTCGGAGATGATCTGCAGCAGCATCGATTCGGAGCCGCCCACTTGATCCGACACGCTGGTGAACACGATGCGCATCAGGCGCGTGCCGCCGCGGCCAGCCTACACACACTTTCTGCCAATCAGCACCACGTTGTCGGAGAGCGCCCGCGGAAAGCGCCGCGCCAGCCACTCGGGATAGTGCGAGGCCGAGAGCGGCAGCCGGCCCGATTGCGTGTACCGCACCGCGACATCCTGGAGCGAGCACTCGGACGCGATGCGGCGGAGGTCCACTTCGAGCAGTGCCGTGCGATGCGCGGGATACGCGACGTCCTGGAACGCGGAGAAGCGCTGCTTGACGATCAGCGTCATCAGGCTGAGCAGGCTCAGTTGATTGGGCGTGGTGACCACGATCCAGCCCCCCGGCTTGGCAACCCGGGTGAGCTCGCGGCAGAACGCGCGCGGATTCTCCAGGTGCTCGATCGTTTCAACGGCGGCGACGACGTCGGCGTAGCCGTCGGCAAGAGGGAGCGGCAGTCGATCGAGATCCGCCGACGTAAACGCCACCTCGGCCGGCAGGCCGTCATACCGCACCGCATCGACCCCGAGACAGGCCGCGAACATCGCCGAGACGTGCTGCCAGAGATGCCCGCCGCCGCACCCGATGTCGGCGAGGATCCCTCCGGCGCCGCGTTCACGAAGCACCACGGCGACGGTCCGGTAGATCTCGTCGGCGCTCGAGCCGAGGCTCTGTCGCGCGCGAGCCTGCAACTCGCCATCGTGCGCGGTCACGTCCATCACCCGCTCACCGGCTTCGCGCGAGCGGCTGCCAGCGTCTCGGCGAGCGCCGTCAGCTGGCGCGCCGGGTCGCAGAGCTGGTGCGCCCTCGCGGGGCCGCCGGCCCCGAGCCGCCCACGGACCGACGGGTCCACGATCAGCTGCCGCAGCGCCTGCACCAGCGCGTCGCAGTCACCTGGCGGCACCAGCGCGCCGCACTCCCCGGTGACGATCTCGAGCGGCCCGCCCATTGCCGTCGTGATGACCGGCAGACCCGCATACAACGCTTCGACGAACACCAGCCCGAACGGCTCCGGCGCGGTGTTCGGCTGGCAGAGCACGTCCGCCGCTCGCATCAGCGCGGGCACATCGCGGCGCTCGCCGAGAAACCGGACCCGATCCGCCACGCCGGACGAGGCCGCAAGGTTGCGGAGCTCCACCTCGTACGCCTCTTCCGGCTCGCGCTGCGGGCTCCCCGCGATCCACATCTGCCAGGGCTCCGCGATCCGTGCCGCCGCCTCGATCAGGTCGCGGTGTCCCTTCCAGCGCTCGAAGCGGCTCGCGATCAGGACCACCGGCGTGTCCCGATCGACACCGAGAGACTCCCGAAGCCGGGTTCGGCTCAGTCCGTCGGCGACGCCTGGGGGCACCGGCGCGTAGACGACCGCGCGCGAGATGCCGGGGTAAACCGGCGACACACTCTCGTCGGTAAAACGGCTGTTGGTAATCACTTGATCGGGCGGTGTCAGGCGAGCCCACCGTTCAGCCCACGGCCTCCCCGAGAGGCGGTCATGTACCCAGAGCGCCAGCGTCGCCGTGGTCGCGCGCACGGGTGGAGCGGCCAGCCCGTAGATCCACGACGAATGGCAGACGACCACGTCGGGACGATCCGATTCGAGCAGGCGGGCCAGTTGGCGTCGCGCACGGACGATCGTGTGCGGGCGGCTGACGCGCGAAGGACCAAGGATCGTGCAGGGCAATCCGGCGGTTTCGATCTCCTGCGCCAGCCGCCCCTCGAAGCAGACCGCAAACGCGGGCTGCATCCCGGGGCACAGCGCACGATCGATGGCGCACTCCGCGACGATCCGCTCGACGCCACCGTACAGGTTGGCCGCGCAGAGATGCAGCACCTGGATCGGCGCGGCGGGATCCATCTCAGAACAGCCGCCGCTTGACCACGATCGTGTCGCCGGCCATCACCGCGGTCGATTCCTTGGCCTTGATTTCCAGTTTCCGGCCGTCCACCACCCGCTGGATCCGGATGTTGTTCTTGTTCGCGCGGTCGGTCAGTCCGCCGGCCATCGCCAGCGCCTGGAGCACGTTGAGATCGCCGCTGAGCACCCACATGCCGGTGTTCTTCACCTCGCCGAAGATGTAGAACTTGTCCGCGGTCGGCACCCGGATGCTGTCTCCCGGCCGCAGCCGAATCCGGCTCGCGCGGCCGTTGTCGATATCCTCGCGGGACACGCGGATCTGATCTTCCGGCCGGACCGGAATCACGCCGCCGCCCGGCAGCACGTCGGTCGAGGAGTGGGTGATGACGATGTACGAGCCGGATTCAGGAATCGGATAGCCAGCTTCGGTCAGCGCCCGGGTCAGCGTCGGATCGCCTTTCAGCTCGACCTCTCCGGGATTGCGCACCGCGCCGTTCACACTGACGCGCTGGCTGCGGAATTCCTTGACCGCGACGTTGATGTTGGGATTGACGAGGAAGCCGCGGGTCACCCCCTGCGCATCCTGGTGCACGCCGAGCGCCTGGCGCAGCCGATCCTCGATTTGCCGTGGGGTCAGTCCCGCGACCTTCACCCGCCCGATGTACGGGCAGTCGATCGTCCCGTCGGTGTCGATGAGCAGCGCCGGGCGCGACTGCGATTCGTCATTGAAGATGGTCAGCGCAATCACGTCCTGCGGGCCGACCACGTACTCGTCGTTCAGGGTCGTGCCCGGGGCGCCCGGGGCCTGCGGCGCGCGGGCCGGCGCCGCCGCGGATGCCTGGCCCCACGCGAGCCAGAGCGTCAGCAGGATGATGGTCATTAGTTGATCGCTCCCCAGTTCAGCGTCGCGACGATCCGGTTGTTCTGGTATTCCCGCGCCGCGTCGCGTTCGGAGGTCCGGCGGATGGCCAGCGCCTCCACCACCACGCGCAGGCGATCCGCAAGGCGATACCCGGCCCCGCCGCCATAGAGAATCTGCCGGTCGTCTCCGAACTTCGGGCCATCGGTCAGCGCGCGGTAGCTCAGTCCCTCGCGGCCGCCCGTGACCCGCAGATCGAGCGGGCCGACGAACTGGACCGCCAGGGTGCCGCGAACGGCGTTCAGCAGGTAGTACGGCAGCGACTCCTCGTACGAGTACCGAACGTCGCGGGTAAAGGTCGTGGACACGTTATAGCGGCCGGCGATGACCATGCCGACGCCACCGGTGGCGACCAGTCCGCCGTAATCCGGCAGCGTCGGATCGAGGCCGTTCAGCCGCCGATACCCGACCGAGGCATTGCCGGTAATCAGGCCGAGCGGGCTGAAGGTCAGCGACGGAGCGATCCGGAAGCTGTCCGAGTCCCTGATCGGCGTGTGGTCGAACCGCTGCTGTTCGCGCGCCGCGGTCAGGGTGAAGGTCGTAAACGGCGTCAGGTCGAGGCTCAACGCCGACTCATACCCGGTCGTCCGGCTATCGAACGAGGTCGCGAGATCCACACCACGAAAATTCAGCCCCTCGTCGTAGGTCTCGATCGCGCGGTAGGCCGAGAGCACGATCGCGGTCCTGGTGGCCAGCTTGATCCTGGTGCCGCCCACGTAGAGGCGCGGGTGGTGTCTCGCCCTGACGTCAATCTCCGAGCTGGCTCGCGAGCTGGTGTGCCCCGAGGTCAGCGAAACGAATGGCTTCAGCAGCCCGAGATCGACTTCGGTACGCGCCACGATGCTGCGATCCACGCTGCGTTCGCTCTTGTAGGTGCGGAAGTAGTTGAAGTCGGTGCGCGCCGCGTACGAGGCGAACAGCCGGCCCGGATGCATCGAGACTTCGAGGTCCGGCGAGGCGGTGAGAGTGAAATCCCGTTTGGGATCGGTCGCCGAGTTGAAGACGTTGTTGTCCACCCCGATGTTGCTCAACGTCAGTTTGGGCCTGAACTCGAGCGGGCCAATCGTCAGCGTCGGCGTCGCCGGATCGGTCTGCGCGGTGGCGGCTACCGGCGCGAGCGTGATCAGCGCGGCGATGCCGCACCCCAAAACACGAAGCCATGGCCGGGGGCCCGAAACGGCACTCGTCAGGCTGACGCCGGGCGCAGTGGGCGGCCCTGCAACCGCGGCCGGGGTAGACAGTTTCATTCGGCGATCCTCACGAACGGGAGTTCATGACGCGACCCGGTCCGCCGCTGTCGAGATCCGCGCTGCTGACGGCTCATGACGCGTCCGGCGGGGGCACTCTGACGATGCCAAGCTGACGGGTCTTGCGGTACAGATTGGCGCGTTCGATGCCGAGCGTGCGCGCCGCGTCGATCATGCGCCAGCGATGGTGGTCGAGCACGGCGGCGATGTAGTCGCGCTCGAACCGGCGCTTGGCCTCGCGCAGGCTGGCGGTCAGGTCGAGGCGTGCGAACGCGCCCTCGATCGGCACGTGGGCAAGCACGTCCTCCTGCGTGACGATCGGTCCGGCGGCGGCGAGCGCTGCCTCGAGCACCCCCGCGAGCTCGTCGAAATTTTCCGCCCACGGCA
>JBDTSX010000179.1:0-8199 GCA_039930925.1 Acidobacteriota bacterium
ACGACCGACGAATGAAGCCGCGCGGCGGTGCCGACCATGTCCGCGAATGTCGCGGGGGCTGCCGACGGTTGCTGATCGACCGCCGCCAGACCGGTTGCTGTCCCCGTCTCCACGGCGGCAGTCGGGATCTGACGTGCACTGGTCCGCTCCGCAAGGAGATCGAGAAACGCCCGCGCCCGCGCCCGCTCCGCCGTCTCGATCGCATCGCGGGTCGAGCCCTTGGCCTGCTGCAATGAGATCGTGGTCGCGAACAGGGACTGGTATCGCTGGCCGAAGCCGCGCTTCAAGTAGTCGTCCGCGAGGGTGTTGGCGCGCAGCCGTTCGAAGGTGGCGAGCGCCCGCTGCATGTCCTCCGACGCCGCGTCGAAGCGGCCGAGGGCAATCGCGGCGCGGGCGCGGGCCGGAAGCGCTTCCATCACTTCTTCGGGCCGCGCCTCGCTCATCTCGGCGACAGCCCGGTCGGCGGTCTCGAGCGCAAGCGGCGGACGCTTCAGCGCCAGATAGGCGCCGCTCAATTGAACCAGTCGCGACACTTTGTAGGGCACGTACGGATCTCGCAGCGCTTCCTCGAGCGCGTCGGCTGCCTCGCGATTGCGGCCGAGGCCCTGGAACGCCTCGGCGACGTTGGCCAGCAGGAACTGGATGATCGGCTTGCTGCCCAGGCTTCGCGCCAGCGCCAGCGCCTCGTCGTACCGCACCAGCGCCGCATCGATCCGTCCCATGAACCCCAGCGTGACGGCGAGGGCGTTGAGCGTCTGGATGACCCCTTCGCGATCGTTGCTGCGCTGCTGCGCGTCGAGCGCCCGCTCGTACTGGGTCAGCGCCGCCTCCAGCCGGCCGTGGGCCCGGTACACCCGCCCCAGGCTGACGAGGGCCCGCCCGAGCTTGCTGCGATCGCCGACCTCTTCGAAACAGGCAATCGCTTCGGTCACTTTGGCGAACGACGCGCTGTAGGCGCCCGCGCCGAACAGCTCGTCTCCCCACTGATGGAGCACGTTGCATTCGAAAGAACGGCCCGACAGAGACGCACGCATCAGGGTGAGCGCGTCAGCCCGGACTTCGTCTTTGCCGGAACCGGCGGGCATGGCGTACATGAGGCCGTCGTAGGCCGTAAACAGTCCTGGCAGGTTTTGGAGAATTTTGAGTTGGTCGCGTGCCTGCAGGAGCGCCGTTTGCGCGTCAGTCGCGCGGCGCAGTTTCAGTAGCACTTGCCCGAGTTGGAGGAGGGACTGAGCTTCGCCGAGAGCCTGACCGGCCTCGTGAAACAACGCCACGGCCTCGACGAGCTTCTCGCGTGCCGGTTCGTAGCTTGCCGCATACACGTCCGCGAGGGCCAGCCGCCGGAGCGCTTCCGCCCGGTGACCGCCGCAGCGGCTGGTGGTGGCGAGGTCGAGTGCATCGTGAAGCAGCGCGATCCCCCGCGCCGCATCCCCCGCGCCGTAGAACGCGGCCGATCGCGTCAGCAGATCGTCGAGCGCCGTCGTCTGGGCACACGCTGGCGCGGAGCGGCCATCAGACGCCTGGAGTGTGACCTGGCGCTCGCGGCCGGCGACGAGGCCGAGGCTCACGCAGGCAATGCCGGCGACGAGGAGCCCGAACCGCACGATCACTCCTCCCCTGCTGTGAGATCGAGTTTGGCTCACTGACGACGGCGGTCAGAGATTGCGGGTCGCGATGATCTCGCGCGCCGGCGTCCGATCGCCGTTGCAGCTGATTCGACGCGGCGCCTCCAGGAAGCTCACCTGAAAACCCAGCGACCGGTACAGCGCCTCGATGCGCTCCGTCGCCTGGTTCACGAGAATCACCGGACCGAGGTGCCGTGCCAGCCATCCGGCGGTCCGTTCCTGATCGTCCCAGCTGAAGCCGCCCTTCGAATAGGCGGTGAACTCGACGTCATACGGCGGGTCGGCGTAGATGAAATCGACCGGGTCGACCGGAACCGACGCGAAGTCCGTGTTCGTGAACGTCCAGGTCGAGAAGAGGGCCTGGTAGGACGTGAAATCGCGCGTATAGGGGATCCGTGCGTAGCGGCCGAACGGGACGTTGAACCGGCCGCGGGAATTGAACCGGCACAACCCGTTGAATCCCGTGCGATTCAGGTAGTAGAACAGCGCCGCGGCCTCCCGGCCGTCTCCCATGCCGCCGGTGACCAGCGCGTTGAAGCGATCGCGGTGGCTGTAAAACAGCGCCTCGTCGTTTTCCATCGGCAGGTCGATGCGCAGCCCCCGACGCAGCCAGGCATAGAAATTCACCAGATGCGGATTCGCGTCGTTCAGGAGCGCGCGGCGCGGATCGAGTCCCAGCGCGACCGCCAGCCCTCCGCAGAACGGCTCCACCAGCCGCCGCGACGCATGCGGCTGCCAGAGCGGCAGCAGGTGCGGCACCTGCCAGCGCTTGCCTCCGGCCCATTTCAAGGGCGGACGCACAGCGGACCGCTGAGGAGCGGAAGTCGGAGACATGTGGGAGCCTCGCCCACGTTAACACCGCCGGCTTTCGCATGACTACCGCCGATTTGGCCGACGACATGCAGCTCAGGCTCAAGGAAGGCACGTCGATCGCGCTCTGATCCTCATCCGCAGCGATCGGGAGCGGCTCGATCGATTCCGGTGCAACAGCTTCAGCGACGCGCTGCAAGCCGCGTTCATCGCCCGCGGGCTTCTGGCTGCCCGCCGCCGGCCGCGGCTATAATCGCCGCATGCCAGCGACACTCGCTGCCGCGCGCCGCATCGTCACGCCCGGAATCGATCGGCTCCTGGGTCCCGATCGGGGTCTCGTCGAGGGACGCCGCGTCGGCGTGGTGTCCAATCCCGCATCGGTCGACGCGGGGTTCCGGCACACCGCCGACCGGCTCGTCGAGGATCCCGGCGTAACCGTCGCGGCGATCTTCGGTCCTCAGCATGGGTTCCGCTCCGACCTGCAGGACAACATGATCGAGACGCCGCACGCGAGCGACGCGCGCCGGCGCGTGCCGATTTTCTCGCTCTACAGCGAGACGCGGGAGCCCACCGCCGAGATGCTGCGCGACATCGACGTGCTCGTGGTCGATCTGCAGGATGTCGGGACGCGGGTCTACACCTACATCTACACGATGGCCAACTGCATGCGCGCGGCGGCACGGCATGGCGTGCACGTGGTGGTGTGCGATCGGCCGAACCCGATCGGCGGCGAGGCGGTGGAAGGCAGCATCCTGAAGCCGTCGTGCACGTCGTTCGTGGGGCAATTTCCGATACCGCTGCGGCACGGCATGACGATTGGGGAAATCGCGAGGCTGTTCAACGACGAGTTCCGAATCGGCGCGTCGCTCGACGTCGTGCCGCTCGACGGCTGGCAGCGGACGATGTACATGGACGAGACGGGACTGCCCTGGGTCATCCCGTCACCGAACCTGCCGACGCTGGATTCGGCGATCGTCTATCCCGGGGCGGTCTTGTTCGAGGGTACGCGGCTGTCCGAAGGCCGGGGCACCACGCGGCCGTTCGAGCTGATTGGCGCACCCTGGATCGACGGAGATCGGCTGGCGGGCGCGATGAACGAACGGGGGCTGCCTGGGGTCCACTTCCGTCCGGCGTTCTTCGAGCCCACGTTCCAGAAGCATGCACGCGAGACCTGCGGAGGATGCCAGATCCACGTGCTCGACCGGCGCGCGTTCCGTCCCGTGCGGACGGCGGTGGAGCTGATGGCCGAGTTCCGCCGCCAGGGTCCCTCACGGTTTCCGTGGCGGGAGCCCCCCTACGAATACGAGCACGACAAGCAGCCGATCGACATCCTCTACGGTTCGGATCGCCTGCGCGTGGCCCTCGACGCGGGGGAGGATGGCCGCGCGCTCGCCGCCTCGTGGGCGCCTGACGAAGAGGCGTTCGGGCGGACGCGGGATGCCTACCTGCTCTATTGAGCGGTCACGCCGCGCCGTGCCAGGAACGGCGGACTACGACGCGGGGCTGGCGCTCGCCTGCTGTTTCACCACCAGGTCCCTGGCCAGGGCAATCTGTCGGGCGTGCTTGTGCGCGTGTTCGGCGTAGATCTTCAGCCATCCCTCGACGCCGTACCGGCCCGCCTCGGTGTGTGTGCCTTCCCGCAGCCACTCCGCGGGGGTCAGCCGTTCCAGGATCTCGGCGGTCGACTCACGCACCCACCGGAAGACCTCGAGCGAGGACTCGTGCGGCCGGTCGTAGTGCAGCCGCTCGGCGAACTGATCCTGATCGTAGCCCTGAATGGTCGGCCGGTCCTGCGCAAGAAGCAGGCGCAACCGGACTGCCGCGGTCATCTCGCTGTCGGCCAGATGATGGACGATCTCCCGTACCGACCAGCGCTTGGGCCCGGGCGCCGTCTCGATCTCCTCGCGGGTGATCTTGAGCAGCGCTTCGGCGATCGCGCGATATCCGTCCCGGTAGAGCGCAATCAGCTGCTTTCGTTCCCGGTCGTCCATGCCGCCTCCTTACCCGCGCGTCTTGGCGATGCCGGGGGCCTTCGTTTCCTGTTTCGTCGCGGGGACCATGTGGTAGGTCGTCAGATGCCTCTTGAGCTCGTCGAAGGCCTGCGGGACCGAGTCCACACGACAGAGCAGCTTCAGATCCGGTGGGTTGATCGCCCCCCAGTCCTCCAGGGTCTTCAGGTTCAAGACCTGGTCCCAGTACTCGCTGCCGTAGAGGATGACGAGCAGCTTCTTCGAGAGCTTCTTCGTCTGCGCGAGCGTCAGGATCTCGAACATCTCGTCGATCGTGCCGAAGCCGCCTGGAAAAATGACCAGCGCCTTGGCGAGGTAGGCGAACCAGAACTTCCGCATGAAGAAGTAATGGAAGCTGAAGAGCAGATCTCTCGTGATGTAGCGGTTCGGCGCCTGTTCGAACGGCAGCCGGATGTTCAGGCCGATCGACTTGCCTCGTGCTTCGTGGGCGCCGCGATTGGCCGCTTCCATGATGCCCGGCCCGCCGCCTGAGCACACCACGAACCGATTACGGTCCGTGTCGAGCGAGAGGCTCCAGGTCGTGAGCATCTTCGCCAGCGACCGCGCGTCCTCGTAATACTGCGACCATTCCAGCGCCTTCTTGCTGCGCTTCAGAGCGGCTCTGTATTCCGCGTCGTGGGTGCCCTTGCGGTCGCGCAACCGGGTCAGGCTCCGCTGCGCCTGCACCTCGCTCTGCACGCGCGCGGAGCCGAAGAACACCACGGTGTCCTGGATGTTGTGCTTCTTGAACCGCCGAAGTGGATCGAGATACTCGGAAAGAATTCGGATCGGCCGCGCTTCTTCGCTGTCCAGGAACTCCTGGTCCTCGTACGCGTGCGGGTATTCGATGTCCACCAAAAAACTGTATCATCTTCTCGAATCGGGATTCCGCCCGTGCCGTGCGACCGGCCTGCGGGTGGTGCGAGAAGGGAGCGTGTCGATGATTCCGCGTTCGGTTGGAATGCTTGGTCTGGCGCTCACGATCACGGCGGCCGGTGCTGCCGCGCGCCAGCCGTCAGAACCGTCGGCACCCCAGGCCGCGCAGGCTTCGGGGTCCGGTTGGACGATCCCGCCAGAGGCGGAAACCACCAAGAACCCTCTCACGGTTGACCCCACCGTTCTGGCGAGCGGCAAGGCGGTTTTCAAGGACAAGTGCCAGAAGTGTCACGGCCCCGGCGGACGCGGCGACGGTCCCGACGCCGATCCCGATGCCCAGGAAGACATGGACCTCACGACCGCGAAGCGCGCGGCTCGCAATACCGACGGCGTCGTGTTCTACAAGGTATCGAACGGCCGGAAGAAGCCCAAGATGCCGGTGTTCAAGACCGAGCTCACCAAGGAACAGATCTGGGCCGTCGTCTCGTACGTGCAGTCGCTCCGCAAGACCGCCTCAACACCGTAGACGCGGTTTCGCGCTGGCGGCTTCCTACAACACCCGCGTAATCAGCTCGCCGATCGCGTAGCCGATTGCCGCGACGCCGAAGCCCACCACGAACATGTCCCGGCCGCTGGCCCACACGCCGCGGCCGGTGAACAGGCTGCGCGCCGCGCCGATCGCGAAGTGCGCGAGCATGCTGATCGCCAGCGAGACCCCCACCGCCGTCCAGTGCTCGAAGACCAGGAACGGCACGATCGGGATGAACGCGCCGATCGCGGTGGCCGTTCCGGTCACCACTCCATCCCTGATCGGCGCGAGCTCGGCGGGATGAATGTTCAGCTCTTCCCGCACCATCGCATCGAGCGCCTGCGGGGGATCGCGCATCATCGCGTGCGCGGTCTCCCGCGCGAGCGCCGGCGTCAGCCCCTTCGATTCGTAGATGATGGCCAGCTCGTCTTCTTCCAGATCGGGCATGAGACGCATCTCCTGCCTCTCGAGGTCGATCTGGTGCGCGTGCATTTCCAGCTCGCTCTTCGCGGCCAGGAATCCGCTGGAGCCCATCGAGAGGGCGTCAGCCAGCGCGCCCGCGACGCCGCTGATGATCACGATGTGCGGCGCGACGTCCGCGCCGATCACGCCGGCCACGAGGCCGAAATTCGCGGTCAGGCCGTCGTTGAAGCCGTACACGACGCTGCGCAGATAGCCGCCGGACCCGCCGACGTGCCACGGTTCACCTTCCCGACCCATCGCTTCGGCGAGCTCACGCGCATGCACGGCCGAGTCGGTCGCGATATCGACCGCGGCCGAGTGCGTCTGCCGGTTGGTGGAGTGCCGTGCCATGCCGAGGTAGGCCTGCACTTCACGCCCCTCCTCCGCCAGCATCATCGGCAGCACGAGACCGGTCCCAAAGCGCCTCGCGACCCACCCGAGCAGCCGGGTGCGTCTCGCCGTCCGGTATGCCGGGAGGGGCCGCCCGCTGTTCTGAAACAACTCCTGCCATCGCTCGACGTGCCGATCTTCGACGACCGCGAGTTTCGCGAAGAGGTCCTTCAATGCGGCATCGGTCTCGATCGCCGCCAGGGCACGGTAGAGGTAGGCCGCGTCCCGTTCGTCACGGTAGTGCTCGTCCCACGACTCGTCCGCCTCGGGCCGCTCTTCCCGCAAATCGGCGTTCTTCGCCCGACCGTCACTGCCGGCAGTCGGCACCTGCACTCCAGACTCCATGACTTTGAGCATAGCCGCTTTACTCGCGCGCCGGTAGCCGGTACCATGGCGCCGATTGCCCGCCGACGCGCCCTCCTCATTCGATCACTCGATCCTCATCAGCGCGCCGTCGGAACGCGTGCTCGAGGCCTTCTTCGATCCGGGGGCCCTGGCGGTGTGGTGGCAGACGACGCGTTCGGTCACGACGCCGAGGCCGCTGGGGGTCTACGCGGTGGAATGGGAGCCGACACCGGACGCGGACGACGTGCTCGGCCCGCTCGGCGGCGTGTTCTACGGGATCGTGATGGAGTTCATTGCCGGGCACGAGCTGTTCGTCGCCGACGCGTGGTGGCTGCCGCCGGATGGGGAACCGATCGGCCCAATGTCGTTCCACGTGACCTGCACCGTCGAGGCGGCGGCGTGCCGGCTGCGCATCCGGCAGTCCGGTTTCGAAGACGGCGCGCGCTGGCGGCGCTACTACAGCGTCATCGAGCGTGGGTGGCACATCTCGATGGCGGCGCTGAAAGAGTTCGTGGAGACGGGTGCAAGACTGCAACCGTCCGGCTGAAGCCGGACGCCACGAATGGTTTTGAAACCGCCGGACGCCACGAATGGTTTGGAAACCCGCTACCCAATTTTTTGCAGGTTGACGAAGTTGGCGTCGGTCCGGCCCAGGTCGGTGCTGACGTTGACGAACACGACGACCGCGCCCGCGGGCAGCAGGCGCTGCTCGAGCATCAGGCGCTCGAGGCGTTCGGCGCCTTTCTCCTCCGTGACGATCGGGGACACACCCCAGTAGAGCGCAAGGCCGCCGGCAACCCGCTCGCTCGCGGTCACGGCGTAGATCGGCGCGCACGGCCGCAGTGCGGACAGCAGCCTCGCGGTCTTCCCGGCATGCGTGACCGCGACGATCGCGTCGGCCTGCCCGGTCGTGGCCAGCGTCACCGCCGCCTCGCACAGCGCGCGGCTGTGTCGAATCCGGGTCGGATCGAACGCGAGAATGGCCCGCTCGGACGGCGGCATCAGCTCCGCGTCCTCGATGATCGCGGCCAGGGTCCGCACCGCCTGCACCGGATACGCGCCAACCGCGGTTTCTCCGGCGAGCATGATCGCGTCGGCCCCTTGATCGACCGCGTTCGCGGCGTCGCTGACTTCGGCGCGGGTCGGCCGCGGA
>JBDTSX010000180.1:0-8171 GCA_039930925.1 Acidobacteriota bacterium
CATCGGCGGCCTCTTCAACACCTTCCCCTACACCAGCTTCTCGCAGAATGTCGGGCTCGTCAGCGTGACCGGCGTCAAGAGTCGGTGGGTGTGCGTGGCGGGCGGCGCGATCATGATCGTGCTGGGACTTCTGCCCAAGCTGGCTGCGCTCGTGGAATCGGTGCCGCTCTTCGTACTGGGAGGCGCCGGACTGGTGATGTTCGGGATGGTGGTCGCGAGCGGCATTCGCATCCTCTCGGCCGTGGACTTCACCGGCAATCGCGGCAACCTCTATATCGTCGCCATTGCGGTCGGCGCGGGCATGATTCCGCAGGAAGCTCCACGCTGGACGCAGCAGATGGCGCACGGCCTCAGGCCGCTGCTCGAATCCGGGATCCTGCTGACGTCCATGGCGGCGGTGCTGCTGAACCTCTACTTCAACGGGGGCCGGTCGCCCATGCGCGTGACCGGGCACGAATGAGGCCCGGGTCTACGGCTCCTTTGCGCAAGTTCCACCGCTCACCTACTGGAAATTACTCTGCCCCTGCCCGAAGCCGTGGCGCGCTGATGGCGCCGCCGCCCTCGACATCCGCTTTCCCCATGCGCCAGACGTGCATCACCGCGTAGCTACGCCAGGGCCGCCACGCTTGTGACAGCACCTCGGCCTCGTTGGCGGTCACGCCCCCGAGGTTGTTGCGGACCGCGATGTCTTCCTTCGGGAAGGCGTCGGGCCAGCGCAGGGCGCGCATCGCAATGTAGTGCGCCGTCCACGGGCCGATCCCGGGCAGCCCGGCCAGCCGCCGGATGGCCTCGTCGGGATCGTGATGCACCCCTCCGTCGAGACAGAGCCCGTCCGATCCCTGCGCCTCCGCCAGCGCGATGATGCTCCTGGCGCGCGCGGCGACGATGCCGTGACGGGCGATTTCGTCGACGCTGGCGGCGGCGATACGCGCCGGCGACGGCGTAAGGCGATTCAGCTCCGCAAACGGCGTGACGATCGCTTCACCGAACGTCTCGACGAACCGGCAGGAGATGGTGGTGGCGGCCTTGACCGTCACCTGCTGGCCCAAGATGGCGCGGACGCCCAACTCGAACCCGTTGAAGGCCCCGGGCACGCGCAGTCCCGGGTTGGCTCGCACGGCGGCTTTCAATCGCGCGTCCTTGCCGAGATGCTTCGCGATCAGGTCGGGCCGCGCGTTGAGGTCGAACAACGCTCGAACGCGTGTGAGCAGCGCCGGCAGCGCCGGCGTGAGGCTGTGGGTAAACTCGACCAGCAGCGCGTGCTTCTTCGGGGACTGCGTCATCCTGATCCAGCCCTTCGCCTTACCGAGCTGCACGGTCCGTGCGTACGAGCTGTCGGTGACGTGCTCGATGCCAATCAGCGCACGGGCCGCCAGGAACGCGAGCAGGCCCTGCCAGTCGTACGGCGGACGGTACGAGAGCTGCAAAATCGAGGTCTCGCTCCCGGTCGTTGCTGCTGTCCCCTGGGTCGCCTTCTTCCGGAGACGCGTCGGCGGCATCCCATAGCGCCGGTTGAACGCGTCGTTGAATCGGCGCAGGCTCGAAAATCCGCTGGCGAAGGCCACCGCGGTGACCGGCAGCAGCGTTTCAGTCAGGAGTTGTTTGGCCAGCAACAGGCGGCGGGTGAGCAGGAGCTGGATCGGCGACACGCCCAATTCGGACTGGACGATGCGGCGGAGTTGCCGGGAGCTGAGCTCGAACTGATCCGCGATGGCTTCGAGCCCGGCGTGGTCATCGAAGCCGCCCTCCTCGAGACGCTGTACGATCAGCTGCGCGATGCGCTGCGCATCGTCCACCGGCGCGCTCCCTGGCGCCAGCTCGGGACGGCAGCGCAGACACGGCCGGAAGCCGGCCTGTTCGGCCTCCGCGGGTGTGTCGAAGAAGCGGCAGTTGGATTCCTTGACGGTCTTCGCCGGGCAGATCGGCCGGCAGTAGATGTCGGTGGACGTGACGCCGACGAAGAACACGCCGTCGAATCGCGAGTCGCGGGCGCGCAGGGCGCGGTAGAGCCGTCGGGTGTCCTGGTCCATCCACTCAGAATACGGCTGTCGCCGCTTCAGGACTAGCCATATTCGGACATAGAAACCGCAGATTTAGATGTCCGGAAACAGCGAGTTGGATCTGACTGTGGGCCGTATAGTGATCAGGACATCGCGAGGGAATGGCGGCGGGGGATTTGATACCGATGGTCCGGTCGGTTGTGGTCTTGACCGTCGGGGTTTTGAAGGGACTTCCGGGCCAGCGTCAACACGGAGCATTCAATGGCGAAGACACGCACTGCAACAGAGAAGCGCTACGTCCACAAAATCGTGGACTCTCCAGTCGGCCGGCTCACGCTCGTTGCGAGCGGCGACGGACTCGCCGCAATCTTGTGGGAGAACGACCGCCCTGAGCGTGTTCCGCTGCTGATCGGGACAGAAGACTCCCACCACCCTGTGCTCGTCGCAGCGGAGGGTCAGCTCGAGGAATACTTCGCCGGCCGGCGGACCACGTTTACCGTGAAGCTGGATGTTAGCGGGACTGAATTTCAGCGCCGGGTCTGGAGCGCGCTCCTGACGATTCCGTTCGGGGAGACGCGGTCCTACGGACAAATTGCGCGGCAAATCGGCAGTCCCGATGCGGTGCGCGCGGTGGGCGCGGCCAACGGCCGAAATCCCGTGTCGATCATCGCGCCGTGTCACCGGGTGATCGGATCGACGGGCAAGCTGACGGGATTTGCCGGCGGTCTCGACGCCAAGGCGCGCCTGTTGGCGCTCGAAGGTGCGAGGACGGCGTCGGGAGTCCTGGCGTAAGTGTGCGCAGTACAATCTCGGTGGCCGTGCCAGTGGCTGCAGGAGGAGACGCAGACATGCGCGCCGTGTTCCTTCGGATAGCGAGGCTCGCAGCTCTGTCCCTGAGTCTCGGTGCGGCTGGCCCTGCAATCGCTCGCGCGCAGCAAGCTGCGCCGCGCACTCTGCCGCCGATCGGGTTGGATGTGCCGACGCACATCGAGTCCCTCCTGGCGACGCCGAACATCGTGCTCGTGACCGACTACTACCGAATCGACATGCGCTTCGGTCCCAACCTGCGGATCGACGCGGTCGTCGTCGGGGCGGTCGAATTGCAAAGACGCCTCCGGGGGGTGCGGGTCCAGGTCAGGGACAATGACAACCGGACCCGGCAAGAGGGCACGAGTTTTCTCGACATGGACGAGATCGTGAAGCTGTCTCGCGCCCTGAACTCGATGGCGGACCTGGCCTCGAAATGGGCGGGAAACGACGACCGCCAGGCGACCGAGCTGTCTTTTACGAGCGCCGGCGGCTTCCGGCTCGCCATTCGCCAGTCTCAGCGCATTCCCCGGGCGTATCTTTCGACGGGATTGATTGACCCGGTGGTCACGTCAATCGAGGTCCCCGAGCTCGTGACGCTCAAGCAGGCCTTCGATCAGGCGCTCACGATCCTCAACGGCAAGTAGTGCCGGGTAACTGGAACGCGTCCACGTCCGGCTGAAGCCGGACGCCACGGGGACGCTTTCGCCGGTCGGAACCGAACGCTACGCCGGCTCCAGGTGGGATTTTGCAGGCGGTGCCCCAGGTCGGTCGGGGCGGCGCCTCCCGCCTTGGTGTACTCTCCCTTCGGTCCGCCTTCCTCGTTCAGTCGACTGGAGCCGTCATGCTGCGACTTCGCGTGTCGTTATCGTTGGTCCTGGTGTGCGCGGCGGTGCCGCTCGTCATTGCCGCCGGAGCGAGCCCGCTCCCCCAGGCTCCAGCGACTGCGCTGACTGCCGATGCCCTATTCCAGACGTCGAAGGTCTGGACCGTGCAGCTGACCATGTCGAAGGAGGCCTGGACGTCCTTGACGCCGCCTCCTCCGCCCGCGCCCCCCCCTGGGCCGCCCCCAACGCCGCCGACAAGCGGGTTCGCCGCCCCGCCGGGGCTCCGTAACGGTATCTCAGGTATGAAGGGTCTGGATTTTCAGTACGTCCTCGCCGCATTGGATTTCGACACCCGTCATTTCGCTGATGTGGCGGTGCGCCTCAAAGGCAACGGGACCTACACATCCGGCCAGCGCTTCAACAAGCCGTCGCTGAAAATCGACCTGAACAAGTTCGTCAAGGGCCAGACGCTCGCCGGGGTCACGACGATCAACCTGCACAACAACATCACCGACGCCAGTTGGATGAACGAAACGCTGGCGTATCGCCTGTACCGCGACGCCGGCGTGCCGGCGCCGCGCACGGCGTACGCGCGGGTCTACGTGACCGTGGCGGGCACCAGGGAGAAGAGCTATCTCGGTCTATACAGCCTGGTCGAGAACGTCGATGACGACTTCGCGAAATCACGCCTCGGCCTGGCGGGGGCCGCGGTGCTCAAGCCGGTGACGACGACGCTCTTCAAGGATCTTGGCAAAGACTGGAAGGCATACAACCAGATCTACGACCCGAAGTCGCCGCTGAAGCCCGCCGACCAACAGCGCATCATCGAGCTCGCGGACCTGGTGTCGCACGCAACCGATGCGGTCTATGCCACGCGCTTCCCTGAATTCGTGGACCTCAATGCCTTCGCGAAGTACATGGCGGTCGTGGTCTGGCTCGCCAATACCGACAGCCTGCTGCAGCAGGGACAGAACTACTACACGCTCCTTCATCCCACGACGCGGGCGCTGGCGTTCGTTCCCTGGGACCAGGACCATTCCTTCGGGCAGTTCGTGCCCTTCGTGCCAGCCGAAAAGCAGCAGCAGCTCAATCTCGTGCACCCCTGGATGCGTCCATTCGACGGGGCGCCGTTCGCGATCGACGTGCCGAACCGTTTTCTCGAACGGGCGTTTGCCCTCGACGCATTCAAGACGCGGTATCTGGCGGAAATCTCAACGCTCAGGAAAACGATAGCCGCCCCGGATCGGCTGGCGAAGCAGGTCGACGAGCTCGCTGCGGCGATTGCCCCGATCGTGGCGGAGGAGCCTTCGCCAGTGCTCGCCGGGGCCTTCCAGCAGGCGCTCGGTACGGCGCCGTTTCCCCGCCCGATCAACCCGGCGGTGACGGTGGTGCCGATCAAGACGTTCCTGCGACTCAGGGATGCGTCGGTCGAGGCGCAGCTCAAGGCGCTGGGAGTGCCGTAACCACCGCACAGTCCAGCGCAGGATCAGATCACGACGCACCCCGGCGTGCCCGCGCGCGTGCTTTCTGCGCCAGGGCGGCGATCATCACGGCCAGGCCGAGGCCGGCGATCGACACCATGATTGTCAGCCTGGACCAGGCCGTCGGCGCCGGCGACGATGCAGCGAGCGGAGGACGCCGCCCGTCACCGTACAACGCCAGGCCCGCCCATGCGGCGGCCGGCAGGCGATGACCGATCGCGTCGAGCCGCGCGCGACGCAACGCCGCCGAGGCTCCCGCTCCGGCTCGCAGCGCCTCGTAAAACCGCTCCATCACAAACGCCGCATCGTCGTCTCGAACCGGCCACCGGGTCGCGAGTACTGCGCCGGCTCCGCCGGCAAAGAACGCGCGCGCGAGGCTGAGCGGCCCTTCGCCGGAGATCACGACGCCGCTCGCGGACTCACACGCGGAGAGCACGATCAGCCGGCCGCGCAGGTCGAGCGCGGCAATCTCCCGGGGCTGCAGCCAGCCGTCCTCGGCGCTATCGCCTGGGGCAAGGAATACCGCCGAACGTTCCGGGAAGGTATCGTCGGCGCGCGCATGCGCCGCGAGGTGCAGGATGGCAAATTGTCCGAGCGGCGCATCCTTGAGGAACCGTTCGGAGGCAGCCGCCCCCTCACGGATGTGGCTGCTGTCGAGGCTCAATGCGCGCCCGATCGCCCGGGCCTCGTGCCGCGCCCAAGGGAGCCGAGCGAGCGTGACGCCGCTCGCGGCGTCTCCGCCGGGCAGGTCCGGATCCGCGAGCACGAGCGCCAGGCGCGACGGCGGCGGCGCGGGCATGTTCCGAAGGTGCAGCCAGAGCGTGGCGGACGGCACGATCGTGACTTCGAACTGCTCGCCGAGTCTCGGCAGACCGGCCGCGGGGCGCAGCGCTTCGAAAGGGAGGCGGTGCAGCTCGCCGTCCGAGACAATCACCAGGCGCTCGATCTGGCGCGGCAGATCCGACATCGCCGGACCGAGCAGCGTGCTGCCAAGGCGGTCCGCCGCGGATTCCCAGCGGTCGGCCGGCATGTCGCGGTCGCGCAGTAGACCCACCAGCGCGGCGACCTGCGCGTCGAGATCGACACTCACCGGCAGTCGATGCACGCGCACGCTGCGGCGAGTCACGGAGACCAGCCACGCTCCGCCGCCGAAGTCGCCGTAGACGTCCTCCCACGGCGCCACCGAGTACCAGAGCAAGGCTTCGGAATCGTCCAACGCCCGCTGAATCGAGTCGAGCGAAGCAAAGGCGGTTGGCGGCGGCACGCCGAGCTCATTTCCTGCGGCCGACTCGCGCTCCTCGATCTCCAGGAGCTGCAGCTGATCGAGCAGGGTGTGTCGTCGTTGATCGCTCAACGCCGGGGCGAGCAGTTGCCGCTGCGTGTCGGCGATCCGCTGCTGCAGACGCTGCTGCGCCGCTTGACGGTCGGGGGTTTCCCGATTAGGCGGCGCGGGAAGGCCGGCGCGCCCGAGATGTTCGAGCAGGACGCGCGCCCGCAAACGCTCGCCGACCTCGAACGCCTGCGGCAGCTCCGGGGTGTCCGAGAGGAGGAGCCGGCCCGCCAACCAATAGTAGTCACGCGTCCAGTTGCTGAAGAGCGCCGCGCGGCCCCCCTCGTCCTGCTGCCGCGACCGCAGTCGTTCAATCGCATCCAGCGCCTGCCACGACGCTGCGACTGCGTCAGCTCGATCCATGGTCTGCCAGACCAGCCGGAGCCGTGCCTGCCAGGCGTAGACGAGCAGGGGTCCGTTGGGGTTCGCGGCCAGCGAGTCGATGGCTTCCCGGCTCGCCCGCTCGGCGCGCAGCGGATCGCGCCCGGCGTCGAGCAGCGACCTCGTCCACAGGCAGCTCGCGCGGAGCTCGGGATGGCCGAGCGATGTTTCCAGCTCCAGGCAGCGATCCAGGTGGGCGGCGGCGGCGGCCGGGTCGGCGGTGCGCGTCAGGTCGGCGAGCACGCGATGGGTGAGCGCGATCAGTGCCGGCCGCTGGAGCCGCTCGACCTCGCTCAGTACCTCGGACGCCTGCGCCGCCAGCCGCTCGCGCGCGCCCGGCCTGGGGTGCGCTTCGCTCTGCGTGAGCCGCGCATTGAGCAGGTTGAATGCGACCGTCGCCGCGTCAACGGTCGATCCGTCCTCCTGCCTGAGCAGCCGGTGCTGCTCGAGAGCGTCGACCGCATCATCGAGGCGGCCGAGATAGAAGCTGGCGTTCGCCAGGTTGATCAGGATGGTCCGCCGAAGGCCGATGGGACCTCGAGGGAAGGCGAAATGACGGGCACGCTGCAGGGTGCGATAGGCGCGCCCGACATCGCCACCGGTCTGGATGATGTGGCTGGCCTCGAGCACCCCGGCCCGCGCGATGGTGAGCGGCTGCCCCGAGGCCTCCGCCACCGCCAGCGCGCGCGCGACCTGCTGCGCCGCGGCAGCGGCCTCGCCACGCCGCTGGTAGATGTTTCGCAGGTTGTGCCGGGCAAGCACCTCGCCTTCGGCATCGGCCGATCGAGCGAAGCCGTTCGCGGCGGTCTCGTACAGCGCCAGCGCGCGCCGCTCATCCTGCTCCTGCGTCGCGTACCCGAGCACCAGCGTCGGCCACGGATGCTCCAACTGACCGGCGCCGAGGTGTTCGAGCCGTGCCCTCGCCTCCGGGAGCCGGTCCACGCGCATCCCCGTCCGATAGAGACACATGAGGGGCTCTTGCGTCCAGGGTTGACCAGCCGATGGCGCGCACGACTCGAACGGCGAGGCGGCCGGCAGCCGCGAGGCAGGCTGCGCAAACACCGATGCCCCCAGGCTCAATGCCGCCGCGAAGGGGACGCCGCGTATCAGTAAGAGTCGCGCGCCCGCCATCGCAGGCGTCAGCCCACCGTGATGTTGGTCACGACGCCTCCCGGACAGTACGGAGTGACCGGACCCTCGCGAGACGCCGGCGCCGAGCAGGAGAATCGCTCACCAATCGTGAACGAGCCCGGATGCACGTCTTCCATGACGACAACCGGAGAGCTGCCCCTTCCCGGCGGACCGAGGATGGTAATCGACGCGCGCAACAGCAGGCGGCGCTTCG
>JBDTSX010000181.1:0-8164 GCA_039930925.1 Acidobacteriota bacterium
CAGGTCTTCTTTGCCTGCACTCTTGCCGCCACCGACATTCTGGCCCTTCTCGCCGGATACAAGATTTCCGGTCCCAACGGCCTCAGCGACGACTATCCGACACGTCGGCTCCTCGCCGGATGCTATGGCGCGGCCTATCTGCTCGGCGCGTCGGCGGCCGGGCTCTACCGCCGTCCCTGTACCGCCGGCGCCAGCCCGTTGATGCAGCGCTCCCTGAATGGGCACGGGGTGGCGTTGGCGATTCTGGCCGTGCCTCTGCTCTACCTGCACGGCGTCACGCGAACCGCCGATCTGCTGATCTCGTTTTCCGTGGTGTTCCTCCCGGCTCTGCTGGTCGGGCGAGGCGGGACGCTGCTGACCCGCGAGCTGCTGCTGCTCCGCAACGGCTGGATGCTCGAGCGCGTCCGGACTTTCCTGGCCAAGCACTGGCAGGTCATTTTCGCCTGCTTCGTGGCTGCGGTCGATATTGCGGCGCTGTTCGCCGGATACAAGATCTCCGGCCCGACCGCGATCAGCGACTACCACGTCGCCCGGCGCGTCATCAGCGTCTGGTACGTGGGCTCGTACTTCCTCCTGGTGGGCGCGGCCGGACTCTATCGCCGACCGTACACCGCCTCGGTCCGGTCCCAGCTGCGCCGGTGCCTGAAGGGGCATTTTTTCGTGCTGGTGGCGCTGTCCGCGCCGATGCTGTTCCTCTTCGGCATCAAGACCACCGCTGAACTGCTGATCACGCTGTCGCTGATCTTCGTTCCGGCGCTCCTGGCCGCGCGCGCCCTCACGCTGGTGCTCCGCGAGGTACTCTTGGCGCGGGGGTGGTTCCTGGATCGCGCGGTCGTGCTGCTCGACGAAGCGGAAGGGGACGAAGTCCCGTTCTGGTTGAGTCACATACGCCGTGTCGGATACGACGTGGCGACCATCGTGCGTTGCCACTCCGTGTTCGGCCTCTCGGTCTCGGAACTGGCGACCCACATCGAGGGCACCGGCGCGGGATGCCTGATCGTTCCCAGTCCGCGCTACATCGGCGATGCGTTTCATCCCGTCATCGAGTACGCGCGCAACGCCGGGCTGACGATCCGGATCTTCTCGCCCGAAGTGCAGCGCGTGCTCTCCACAGCCAAGGTGGACGACGTCCCCGGCGTGACGATC
This sequence comes from Acidobacteriota bacterium, assembly GCA_039930925.1. Classification (GTDB taxonomy): domain Bacteria; phylum Acidobacteriota; class Vicinamibacteria; order Vicinamibacterales; family 2-12-FULL-66-21; genus JALZOC01. The sequence continues at coordinate 1,147 of JBDTSX010000181.1, forward strand.
GAGGCGCCGGTCGGCAAGGGCACCGTCGCGCTGCAACTCGGATTGAAGCGCGCCTTCGATGTCGTGGCGGCCTCGACCATCCTCGTGCTGACCTCGCCGATTCTGGCGATGGTCGCGATTGCGATCCGCCTGGAAAGCCCCGGACCGCTCCTGTTCCGCCAGCCGCGAAGCTCCGCGCCGGGTAAGCGGGAGTTCCTCGCGCTCAAGTTCCGCAGCATGACGGTCGATTCCGCCGAACGCCGGCTACACCTCGCAGCCGCGAATCAGACCTCGGGTGCGCTGTTCAAGATCAGGAACGATCCGCGCGTCACGCGCGTCGGCAAGTTCATCCGGAAATTCAGCATCGACGAGCTGCCGCAGCTCTGGAACATCGTCCGCGGCGAGATGAGCCTGGTCGGCCCCCGTCCATTGCCGACTGACGATTTCTCCATGGTTGTCGGAAGCGAGATCGACGGCTGCTACCATCGCCGCGCCTGGGTCAGGCCCGGCCTGACCGGTCTCTGGCAAATCTCCGGGCGCAGCGATCTCGGCTTCGTCGACATGGTGATGCTCGACCTCTACTATGCCGAGCACGGCACCGCCTTCCTCGATCTCTGGATCCTGCTCAACACCGTCCCCGTCGTCCTTTTCGGCAAGGGCGCGTACTGACGCGGGCACGGGCTTTCATCCCATTCGCATCGGCGATCACGGGAGGGCGCGCTTCCGGCTGGCGGGCCAGGTTCGTCCGCTCGCTGAAGCGGCACGCTGCTGAGTGGGGAGGTCCTTCTCCGAGCGTCACATGACCATGCCAGTCCGCCGAGTCATTCTTCAGGCCCGGACCACGTCCAGGAGGCTGCCGGGGAAGGTGTTGCTGCCGCTGCAGGGCATGCCGGCGGCGATCCTCTCCGCGAAGCGCGCCGGCCGCGGCGGCGGCGATGTCGTGCTGGCCACCTCGGTTGACGAAAGCGACGACCTGCTCGCGGCAGCTGCCCTCGCCGCCGGCGTGACGCTTCATCGCGGCGCGCTGGACGATGTGCTTGGCCGGTTCGTGACCGCAACAGCCGATCTGCCGCGCGGAGCAACAGTGGTGCGGTTGACCGCCGACAATGTGGTCCCCGACGCGGAGCTCGTCGAGTGTATTGCCGCCAGGCTGGAGGAGAGCGGTGCCGGATATGTGGGGACGCCGTGGCCGCAAAGCGGGCTGCCATATGGCGTCAGCCTCGAGGCCTTTCATGTCGATGCGCTGCGCGAGGCCGCTGCCGCCACGAGCGACCCCTTCGATCGCGAGCACGTGACCCCATGGATCCGGCGCCAGGCGCGCTGCACCGCGCTCGATCAATTCTCGGAGCTGCGGCTGGGCCGGCTGCGCGCGACCATCGACAATCTGGACGACTACCTGCGCATCGCACGGATGCTGACCGGCGTTGGCGACGCCGTGCACGCCGGCTGGCGGGAGCTCTGCGAGCGGCTCGCCCGTGATCCGGGCGCCCCCGGAGGTCTGGTTCCAAAGCGGAAAAACGGGCAGGGCAGTCTCGTCCTGGGGACGGTGCAGTTGGGCATTCCCTACGGGGCGGTGAATCGCACCGGGATGCCGCAATCGGATGACGCGGTCAGGCTGGTCCGGCGCGCGATCGAGTACGGAGTCACCCAGGTGGACACGGCGCGCGCGTACGGCGCCAGCGAGCAGCGCGTGGGCGAGGCGCTCGCCGACGGCTGGTCGGCCCGCGCCAACGTGGTCACCAAGGTCGCCCCATTGAGCCTGTCGCCCGGCGCAGCCGCGTCTGACGCCGCATGCGCCGTTGCTGAAAGCATCTTCCGCTCGTGTCACGCGCTCGGCTTGCCGAAGCTGCCGACGGTGTTGCTGCACCGCGCCGCCGACGGGCACTGCCCCGGTGTCTGGGACGCATTGCAGCGGCTGCAGGGTGACGGGATCATCGGGACCCTGGGAGTCTCCGTTCAGAGCCCCGCGGAAGCGATCGATGCGCTGAACAATCCGGTCGTCCGGCACATGCAAATGCCGTTCAATCTGCTCGACCACCGCTGGGCGGACGCGGGAGTGCTCGCACGGTTCGCGGGACGAGAGGACATCACCGTTCACGTGCGCAGCGCACTCCTTCAGGGCATTCTGCCGTCGCCGGACGCCAGGTCCTGGCCGGTGCTGTCGGGCGTAGACGCACCTGCGCTGATTTCGACCCTCAGCCGGCTCGCCCACGAATTGCGACGCGGCAGCGCGCTGGACCTGTGCGTCGCGTACGTGCTCGGCCATCAGTTCGTGGACGGCGTGGTCGTCGGCATGGAGACCATGGCGCAGCTCGACGACCATCTGTCGGTGTTCGCCGCGCCGCCGCTTGATGCAGAGGAGTTGCGGCTGGTGAAGAATGCATTGCCGCGCGTGCCCGAGACCCTGCTGGATCCGGCCCGCTGGCCCGTGAGGAGATCGTGACGCAGCTATTCGCGCTGAAGGACTGCACGGCCTTTGTGTCGGGGGGCGCCGGCCATCTGGGCCGCGCCATGGTCGCGGCGCTCGCGGACGCGGGCGCGCATGTCATCGTCAACGGGCGTCGCCGGGACAAGCTCGACGCGTTCGTCGGCGAGCTGCGCGGGGCGGGATTGAGCGCGGAAGCGATGGCGTTCGACGTCACCGACGCGGCCGCGAGGGACCACGCCTTTGCGGAGATTGGCGTCCGCTTCGGCGGGTTGCACGTGCTCGTCAACAATGCGCACGCTGGGCGGCCGGGAACCATCGACAGCGTCACTGACGAGGACTTCGCGAATGCGCAAGCGGTGCACGTCACTGCCGCATTTGGGCTGATCAAGGCGGCGCGTCCGCTCCTGGCGAAGGCCGCAGCGGCCGCCGGCCAGGCGTCGGTGATCAACGTGGCGTCGATGTATGGGATGGTGAGCCCCGACCCCGCGGTCTACGGCTCGTCGGGATTCAACAATCCGCCGGAGTACGGCGCGGCCAAGGGCGGATTGCTCCAGCTGACGCGCTATCTCGCCGTCCATCTCGCGCCGGAGCGCATTCGCGTCAACGCGATCAGCCCCGGCCCGTTTCCGCCGGAGTCGATCGAGACGCAGCAGCCGCAATTTGCCGCGGCCCTGAAGGGGAAGGTGCCCCTCGGGCGGCTGGGGCGGCCCGACGATCTCAAGGGAGTGGTCCTGTTCCTCGCCTCGGGCGCGTCGGGCTACGTCACCGGAATCAATCTGCCGGTCGACGGCGGCTGGACCGCCTGGTAGCACGCGACAGACTGATGTTGGCGTGTGCGGCTTTACAGGCTATGCCCACAGCTTGTCCTTCCGCCTGAAGGCGGAAGCCACGGGATCACGAAATTCCGCCTGAAGGCGGAAGCCACGGGATCAAAAAATTCACCCTGAAGCGGAATCCTTAAATTGAGCGTTTGTGGCTTCCGCCTTCAGGCGGAAGGACCCAGCCGTCGAATCAAAAAAAGAGCCGCCCCGCGCTGAGGCGGGACGGCTCTTTCGAGTGAACTCCGAAAGACGACGTGATGACTACGGACGCTTCAGCGACGGAATGTCTCCGTTCAGTCCGAAGTCGAGCGTCAGGATGCCGTTCACGTACCAGCGGCCGGTGGACGGCCGGAAGACCGCGATGTCGGCTTTGCCGTCACCGTCGAAGTCACCGGCGACCGGGATGTCCCCCGCGGCCCCCCACAGCACCGTCGGTCCGGTCGAGTAGCCGGTCGTGGAGAGCAGCAGGTACCAGTTGCCGTTCGACGGACGGAAGACCGCGATGTCGGCTTTGCCGTCGCCGTCGAAGTCGGCCACGGCTGGCACGTCGCCGCTCAGGCCGAAGGTCCGGCTGTCGAACGTGGTGAAGTCGGTTCCGGAGTATTTGATCCAGAACTTGCCGGTCGACGGACGGAACACCGCGAGATCGGTGCGGCCGTCGCCGTCGTAGTCGGCGGGCGCCGGGATATCGCCGGGCAGACCCCACGACAGGTACGGGCCGCCCTGGATGTACCACGTGCCGTTCGACGGCCGGAACACCGTGGCCTGGCTGATCCCGGTTCCGAGGTAATCGCCGGGCACCGGGATGTCGCCGCTCAGTCCCCATCCGGTGATGGTGAAGTAGCTGGCGAAGTTGGTGGTCGATGTCTTGATCCACCACGAACCGGTTGACGGACGGTAAATCGCGATGTCCGTCTTACCGTCGCCATCGTAGTCCCGCGCGACGGGAATGTCGCTCGACAGCCCCCAGCCGTAGACGTTGTACGAGCTGTACCCCGTGCTCGAGAGCAGGTTGTACCAGTCCCCCGTCGACGGCCTGAATACAGTGATGTCGGCGCGCTGATCGCCGTCCGTGTCGCCGGCCGGCGCCAGCGGGATCCGGGGCATCCAGCGCACGGCCGGCCGATTGCCCGGCAGCCCGAACGCGTTCTCCACCTCGGTCGCGTCGGTCACGCGGTTCTTGATGTACCACGTGTTGGTGCTGGGCCGGTAAACGGCCAGGTCGGTGACTCGATCGCCGTCGCGGTCCATCGGCACCGGCACATCGCCTGGTGCGCCCCAGGTGTAGGTGAACTGGTTGCGCACGAACCACTGGCCGGTGGACGGACGATACACCGCGACGTCGTCGCTCCCGTTGCCATCGAAATCAGCCACGAGCGGAATGTCGCCAGGGGCGCCGAACTGCGCGTAGCCGCCCGGCTGGAAGTACCAGTAGCCGGTGGCGCGCCGATAGACCGCGACTTCGGCCCTGCCGTCGCCGTTGTAGTCGCCGGGTACGGGGATGTCCATCAGGTTGCCCCACACCACGGTGAACTGGTTTTCGACGAACCACTGGCCGGTCGAGGGCCGATAGACGGCGATGTCGGTAATCCCATCGCCGTTGTAGTCGGCGGGAACCGGCACGTCACCGGGCAGGCCATATTGCAGCGTCCGGACGTTCCGGATGTACCAGACGCCGTCGCGGAAGATCGCGAAGTCCTTGACCCCGTCGCCGTTGTAGTCGCCGGGAACGAGCAGGTCGCCCGATGCGCCCCAGACCGCGGACGGTCCGCCCTGCACGAACCAGCTGCCGCTGGCCTCGTTGAACACGGTCAGATCCGCGCAGCCGTCGCCGTCGAAGTCACCCGTGGTCCGCCCTGTCTGAGAGCATGGACGGACGACGTAGGTGATCGTCACCGGCAGACTCATCGTGAGATGCAGGGTCGTGGACGTAATCGTCACGATCGCGGTATAGGTGCCGGCCGGCAGGTTGCTCGCCGCGGTCAGCGTGATCGGTGCGGGGTTGCCGGCGGCGGCCTGACTGCTGGTCGGGCTCACCGTCAGCCAGCTCGCGTTGCTGGATGCCGTGAACGTCACGGTGTAGACGCCGGTGTTCAGGACGAAGAACTGTCCGACACCGTTCTTGCCCTGTGCCGCCTTCAGTGTCAGGGCATCGGTGCCGAGAATGAGCTTGGGGGAGATCGAGAAGTAGAGAAGCCCGGAGTTGGCGCCGGGGCCCCCGCTGGCGCTCGACACGCCGACGATGATGTCGCGCGCCCCCTCGCCGGTCACTTCGAAGACGACCGCCGACGTCAGAGGTCCGGCCGAGGGATCGGCGAACATCCGGCGGCTCAGGCCCGCAGCGAGATCGATCGTGCCGCTGCGCTGCGAGCGCAGCCCGCCGTAATAGACGTCGAGCTCCCCCGCACCGCCTCGCGCGCCGCCGGCGAGCATGACCACGTCGTTGGGGGTGTCCCGGTTGATGTCGCCGGTGACGACCTGCGTGCCCAGCTGGTCGCCCGCGCTGGCGCCGAGGAACGTGGTGTTCGCCGAGGCCAGGCTGCGGGAGGGCACCGCCGAGGCGCCACCCCAGATTCCGTAGACCGTACCGGCATTGGCGCGGCCCGCAGCGGTCGCGCCTGGAGCGCCGATAAACAGGTCCCGGAAGCCGTCGGCATCGAAGTCACCGAAATTCACCGACGTGCCCGCCCGGTCGCCAGGGGTCACGCCGGAAAACACCGCCAGGCTGATCCCGGCGGGACTCGGCAGCGTGATCGCGCCCGGCAATCCCGCGGGCTGCACGAAAATCACATAGACCTCGCCCGTGCTCGAGTTCTCGAAGGGGGCGCCAAAGACCAGGTCGGTCCGCCCATCGCCGTTGAGATCGCCTGCCTGCATCGAACGGATCGCGCGGTTCGTGATGACGGTGCTCGCCGCCGCCGTCGTCATCATCTGCGTCGGGCTGGTGCCGAGTGCTGCGCCGCCGTTGAAAATGTAAATCTTGTTGGCGCCGGGGGCGCCGACGACGATTTCGCGGTACCCGTCGCCATTGAAATCCCCGGTGGCGAGGAAGGCGCCGAACTGCTCACCGGGATTGCCGGTAATCTTGAGGAGCGCGTCGCTGACCGACTTGTGGCCGCCGCTGACGAACCCGGAAAACAGATACACGGCGCCGGCGCCGCTGTTGTCGTTCGGCGCGCCGACCACGAGGTCGCGCGGCGAGCCGGAGTTTTCGGTCGTTCGAATATTGCCGGTGGCGGTATATGTGCCGAATCGGTCGGATGGGACGCCCGTCAGCGTGACGTCGGCGATACCAAGACTGACTTCACCGCTCCGGATGGGGCCGCCGAAGACGACGTGCACGCGCCCCGGTACCGCGCCGCTGCCCGGCGAACCCACGACGAGATCGCGCCGTGTATCCCCCGCATTCATCACGCCCGTGTCGAGCCAGCTTCCGGCCATGGCGCCCGCGGATACGCCCCGCCAGATCTGATCGGCCCCGTTGGTCGCGAGGTTGATGTCGTTCTCCTGCGCAAGCACTAACGTCGATGACAGCAACAACGTCAGTCCTGCGATACCACTAATGCGAAACACTCTGTCCATTTTCTGGTCGTCCTCCTGCCGGCGGTGACAGCTGAGCAAGGTATGTACCGCTCAGGTTGGCAAGATTGTCGTCGCTTTTCAACAGTCGATGGCCCCAGCGGGCGCGAATATAGAGGCAACCAGCTCAGCGGGCAGCGCTTTTGAGCGTCAGGTCAAATGATCCGACGGCCAATTGCGCCTGCATCCGCACAGGGAGCTTCCGCTCATC
>JBDTSX010000182.1:0-8161 GCA_039930925.1 Acidobacteriota bacterium
CCTGCTCTACACTGAGATGGCGCAGATCTACGAGGCGTTCGCGGCGGGCCGCCCGCATCGGCTGCCAGACCTCGAGATCCAGTATGCGGACTACGCCCACTGGCAGCGTCGATCGCTCATGGGCGAGGTGCTCGCGCCGCAGCTCGACTACTGGCGGGATCAGCTCAAGGGATTGACGGTGCTGGAGATCCCGACCGATCACCCACGCCCCGCCATGCAGACGTTCCGCGGCGCGCTGCAATTGCTCGCGTTGTCGCGACATCTCTCCGACGGCGCGGTGACGGCCGGCCGCGAGCAGGGCGCCACGCTCTACATGGTCCTGCTCGCCGCGTTCCAGATCCTGCTCGCCAAGTATTCGGGACAGACCGACATCGTCACCGGCACGTCGAACGGTAATCGCAATCGCACCGAGCTCGAGCACATCATCGGATTCTTCGTGAACACGCAGGTGCTCCGCGTCGATTTGTCGGGCGACCCGACGCTCGCCGAGGCGCTGCAACGCGTAGCGTCCGTCGCGATCGACGCGTACGCGAACCAGGACGTGCCGTTCGAGAAGCTCGTCGAAGAGCTCCAGCCCAAGCGCGATCTCAGCCGCTCGCCGCTGTTCGACGTGATGTTCATCCTCCAGAACACGCAGCTCGAAAAAATGAACCGCGCCGCGAAGCCCGATGCGGCCAAGACGCTGACGGCACGGGAGCGCGGCAGCGGCGCCAGCGGATTCGGCACGAAGGTGGTGACGGAAGGGGCCGGCGCGCGCCTGCTGGTCGAGACCGGCATCTCGAAGTTCGACGTGACCCTGTACTTGATGGAGACCAACGAAGGGATCAGGGGATCGCTCGAATACAGCACCGACCTCTTCGAGCATGCCACGATGACCCGGCTGCTGGATCATTTCGAGGTCGTTCTCCAGGCGCTGATCGATCATCCGGCGCGGCGCCTGTCCGAGATTTGCCTGCTGACCCCGCTCGAGCAGGAGCGCTTCGACACCTGGCAGGGTCCCGCGATCGTGAGCGGGGACGCGACGCTGCCGGAGCTGATCGGGACGCAGGCGGCGCGGACACCGTCGGCGGTGGCGGTCGTCGGCGGCGGCGCGTCCCTGACGTATGCCGCCCTCGAACGGCGGAGCGATCAGGTGGCGCGGCGGCTGCGCGCGCTGGGTGTGGGGCCTGGGTCGCTGGTCGGTGTGTGCGTCGACCGGTCAGCCGCCATGGTCGCGGCGCTGCTGGGCGTGTTGAAGGCGGGCGGCGCGTATGTGCCGCTCGATCCGGCGTTCCCGACGGATCGGCTGGCCTACATGCTCGAGGACGCCGGCGTGCGGGTGGTCATCACCGACGGCCCCTCCGCCGAGGCGCTGCCGCCGCATGACGCAGTGGTGGTGGCACTCGACGCCCCCGAGGAATGGACCGGGGTGAGCGATGCGCCGGTGCCGGCGGTGGCCCGGCCCGAAGATGTCGCCTACGTGATTTACACTTCGGGCTCGACCGGCCGCCCGAAAGGCGTCGCCCTGCCGCATCGCGCGGTGGTGAACTTCCTGCGCACCATGGCAGCGGAGCCGGGGCTGACCTCCGACGACGTGCTCGTGGCGGTGACGACGCTGTCGTTCGACATCGCCGGGCTCGAGCTGTTCCTGCCGCTCGGCGCCGGCGCGGCGGTGGTGATGGCCGACCGGGAGACCGCGCTCGACGGCGTGCGGCTGGCGGGACTCCTCGACGCGGCAGAGGCCACGGTCATGCAGGCGACGCCGGCCACCTGGCGTCAGTTGATCGACTCGGGATGGGGTGGGCGTCCACGCCTGAAGATTCTGTGCGGCGGCGAGTCCCTGCCGCGCGACCTGGCCGACGCGCTGCTCGCTCGCGGCGCGGGCGTCTGGAACCTGTATGGCCCGACCGAGACGACGATCTGGTCGACGATCGACCGTGTCGCTGCGGGCCCCGAGCCGGTGTCGATCGGGCGGCCGATCGCGAACACCCGCGTCTATATCGTTGACGGGCATTTCCAACCGGCGCCGGCTGGCATCCGCGGTGAGCTGTTCATCGCCGGAGACGGCCTGGCGCGCGGATATCTGAATCGCCCGGATCTGACCGCCGAGCGGTTCGTGCCGGATCCCTTCAGCATCGACCCGACCGCGCGCATGTACCGCACCGGCGACCAGGCGCGCTATTGGCCGGACGGGCGCATCGAATGGCTCGGCCGCGCCGATCACCAGGTCAAGGTGCGGGGCTTCCGGATCGAGCTCGGTGAGATCGAGTCCACGCTGCGGGATCATCCGGCCCTCGAGGATGCGGTGGTCGTGGTGCGCGAGGACACGCCCGGCGATCGGCGGATTGTCGCGTACCTGCTGGCGGCCGCGCCGGCCGGCGCGCCCGCGGCGGAGTTGCGCACGCATTTGCAGCAGCGGCTGCCGGACTACATGCTGCCGTCGGTCTTCGTGACGGTGTCCGCGTGGCCGCGCACGCCCAACGGGAAGATCGACCGCGGCGCGCTGCCCGCCCCGGATGGATCGCGACCCGAAAGCCACGGCGAGTTTGTCGCGCCCCGGACGCCGGTTGAAGACCTGCTGGCCGGCATCTGGAGCGAAGTGCTCGGCGTGACGCGGGTCGGCGTTCACGACAACTTCTTCGAGCTGGGCGGCCACTCGCTTCTCGCCACGCGGATCCTGTCGCGCGTTCGTACCGTCCTCGATCGCGAGCTGCCACTGCGCCGGGTCTTTCAGACACCGACGATCGCCGGGCTGGCCGAGGGGCTCGACGCCTCCGACCAGGGCCGGCCCGCGCTGCCGCCGCTCGAGGCGGGGGCCCGCACCCAGCCGACGTCGATGTCCTTCGCGCAGGAGCGTCTCTGGTTCGTGCACCAGCTGGATCCGCAGAGCGCCGCGTACAACCTCGCCGGCGCGGTCCGCCTCCAGGGCACGCTCGACGTCGCGGCGCTCGAGCGCGCGTTCACGGAAATCGTGCGCCGTCACAAGACGCTTCGCACGGCGATCGCTACGGAGGACGGCCTGCCAGTGCCGGTCGTCGAACGTGCCGTGCCGTTCCGTCTCGACGTGATCGATCGGGAGACGCGCGAAGCGGACGTGAACCTCGATGACTTCCTGACCGCCGAGGCGCGGCGGCCATTCAATCTCGCGCGCACCCCGTTGCTGCGGGCGACGCTCGTCCGGCTCGGCGCGTCCAACCACGTCCTCGCAGTCACGATGCACCACCTCGCGTCCGACGCGTGGTCGATTGGGATCTTTGTCCGAGAGCTTGGTGCGCTCTACGCGGCGTTCACCCGCGGCGAGGCCTCGCCGCTTGCCGACCTGCCGGTGCAGTACTCCGATTTCGCCGGCTGGCAGCGGGGCTGGCTGCAGGGAGAACGGCTCGCCTCGGAACTGAGCTACTGGACCTCGGCGCTGCACGGAGCGCCGCTCGTGCTGCAACTGCCCGCCGACCATCCGCGGCCGGCGGTGCAGACCGCACGCGGTGCCCGTCATACGCAGATGCTGGGGCTGCCGGCCACCGCCGCCTTGCGCGACCTCGGCCGGCGCGAAGGCGCGACCCTCTACATGACGCTGCTGGCCGCTTTCCAGGTCGTGCTGCAGCGGCATACCGGTCTCGACGATTTTCTGGTCGGCTCGCCGATCGCCGGCCGGACCCACACCGAGCTCGAGGCGCTGATCGGGTTTTTCGCCAACACCGTGGTGTTGCGCGCCGATCTTGCCGGGGACCCGACCGTCGCCGAGCTCCTCGCCCGGGTGCGCGAGCGAGCGCTCGACGCCTACGGTCACCAGGATCTGCCCTTCGAGCAGCTCGTCACCGCCCTGCACCCCGAGCGGGATCCGAGCCGTAATCCGGTGGTGCAGGTCATGTTCGCGTTGCAGAACACGCCCGTCGAGCCGCTCGAGCTCCCAGGAGTGACCTGGCTGCCTCAGGAAACCTCGCACGCCACCTCGCCGTTCGACTTGACGTTGTTCGTCCAGGAAACCGGGCAGGGGCTGCTGACGACGGTGCAGTACAGCACCGACCTGTTCGAGACGGCGACGATCGCGCGCCTGCATCAGCACCTGCACCGCGTGATGGAGCTCTTCGCGGGCGCGTCACGCCGAAGAGTGTCCGAGCTGGACGTCCTGTCCGAGTCCGAGCGGGACGAGATGCTCGTGACCTGGAACGAGACGGCGGCAACGCTGGCGGGGACCTCGTGCGTGCACGAGTTGTTCGAAATGGCAGTCGATCGCCATCCCGGCGCGCTGGCCGTCTCCTGCGGCGCGCAGCAGCTGACCTACGCGGCGCTCGACGAGCGCGCCAACCAGGTGGCGGACTACCTGCGGACCGCCGGCGTTGGCCCCGAGTCTGTCGTCGCCGTCTGCCTGTCCCGATCGCCGGCGCTGCTGGTCGGCATCCTGGGAATCCTGAAGGCCGGAGGGGCGTATCTGCCGCTCGATCCCGGATATCCCGCGGAGCGGCTGCAGTTCATGATTGGGGACGCGCGGGTCTCGGTGATCCTCACCGAGACGTCTCTCCTCGGCGCGTTCGCTGGAAACGGCGTACCTGCGGTCTGCCTTGACGCACGGGGCTCCTCGATCGACAGCAGCTCGCGCGAGCGCACGCGTAGCGGCGCGAGCCGGGACCATCTCGCCTACGTGATCTACACCTCCGGCTCGACCGGGCGGCCCAAAGGGGTGCAGATCGAACATGCGGGGCTGCTGAATCTCGCGCGCTGGCATCAGCGCGTGCACGGGGTGACGCGGGCCGATCGCGCCACCCAGCTCGCCGGGTTGGGGTTCGACGCGTCGGTGTGGGAGCTGTGGCCGTACCTGATCTCCGGCGCGAGCATCCACATGCCGGACGACGAGTCACGGCTGTCGCCGGCCGGATTGATTGCCTGGCTGGCCTCCGAGCGCATCAGCATTGCCTTCCTGCCGACGCCGCTGCTCGAAGCGACGCTGACCGAGCCGTGGCCGAGGCACTCATTGCGGCGTGTGCTGACGGGAGGGGATCGGCTGCATCGCGGCGCCAGCGCAGATCTGGGATTCGAGCTGTTCAATCACTACGGCCCGACCGAGAACTCCGTGGTGACGACGTGGGGTCCCGCTGCTGACCGCGACGGCCCGCCGCCGATCGGGCGGCCGATCGACAACACCGCCGTGTACCTGCTCGACCGGCATCTGCGGCCGGTACCGCTTGGCGCCGCGGGCGAGCTGCACATTGGCGGCGTCGGATTGAGCCGCGGGTACCTGTCTCGACCCGATCTCACCGCGGAGCGCTTCATCCCGCACCCGTTCAGCCGAACCCCCGGCGAGCGGCTCTACAAGACCGGCGACTTCGCCCGGTACCGGCCGGACGGCACGCTGCTCTTCACCGGCCGGATGGACGGCCAGGTCAAACTGCGCGGCTTCCGCGTCGAGCTCGCCGAGATCGAGGTGGCGCTCGCGCGGCATCCTCGGGTGCGCGAAGCGGTGGTCGTCGTGAACACGACCGCCGGCCGTGCGCGTCTGCTCGCGTATTACACGCCCTCGGGCGACCGGGCCGCTGCCGCAGGCGAGCTCCGCGCGCATCTCGCGGAAACGCTGCCGGACTACATGGTCCCCGCGACATTCGTCCCGCTCGATGCGCTGCCGCTGACGCCCAACGGCAAGATCGATCGAGCGGTGCTGGTCGAGGCTGTCGGAGTAGGCGCGGGGGAGTCGGCCCCCTTCGCCGTGCCGGAAACCGCGGTCGAACAGGCAATCGCCGAGGTGTGGCGCACGGTGCTGCAGGTGGACAGCGTCGGTGCCGATGACAATTTCTTCGATCGCGGCGGGCATTCGCTCCTGCTGATGCAAGTGCACCGGCAGCTCCAGCAGCGGTTCAGCGGCGATCTGCGGATTCTCGATCTGTTCCGCTACCCGACGGTTCGCGCGCTCGCCGCGCACATTGCCGACGCCGGCCGTTCCGGCGCGTCCGCCTCGACGCGAGTGGAACGTCAGGCTCGCCGCCCACCCGGAACCTCCGACGCCGTCGCCATCGTCGGGATGGCCGGCCGGTTCCCCGGCGCGGCCGACCTGGCCGCCTTCTGGCGCAATCTCGCCGGGGGGGTGGAGTCGGTCACGTTCTTCTCGAACGACGAGCTTGCCCGGGCAGGCGTGGATAGCGCTCGGCTCGCCGACCCCCGCTACGTGCCGGCACGAGCGGTCGTGGACGGCATCGAGCAGTTCGACGCCGGCTTCTTCGGCTACAGTCCGCGGGAGGCGGAGCTCATCGATCCGCAGCAGCGCCTGTTCCTCGAATGCGCCTGGCACGCCCTCGAGGACGCCGGCTGCGACCCGAGCCGCACCGACGCGCGCATCGGCGTGTTCGGCGGCGTCGGCATGAACACCTACATCATGCACATCCTCGCCAATCCGGCGGTGCTCGAGGACGCCGGGGTGTTCCAGGTAGCGGTGGCGAGCGACAAGGACTTCCTGACCACGCGGGTCGCCTACAAGCTCAATCTTCGGGGCCCGAGCATCACCGTCCAGACCGGCTGCTCGACGTCGCTCGTGGCCGTCCACGTCGCGTGCCGCAGCCTGCTCGACGGCGAGTGCGACATGGCAATGGCCGGCGGCGTGCGGCTGGCACTGCCGCAGCAGGCTGGATACCTCTATGAACCCGGCGGGATCGTCTCCCCTGACGGCCACTGCCGGGCGTTCGACGCCAAGGCGCAGGGCACGGTCAGCGGCAGCGGCGTCGGCGTGGTTGTCCTGAAGCGGCTCGACGACGCGGTGGCGGATCGGGACCAGATCGTTGCGGTGATTCGCGGATCGGCGATCAATAACGACGGCGCCGAGAAGGTCGGCTACACCGCGCCAAGCGTGCGCGGCCAGGGGGCGGTGGTCCGGGCGGCCCTCGACGCGGCCGGAGTGAGCGCATCCGCCATCTCCTACATCGAAGTCCACGGTACCGGCACGGCGCTCGGCGATCCGATCGAGATCGCCGCGCTGGCCGACGCATTCGAGGGCAGCGGCAGCGCACCCGGGTCGTGCGCGATTGGGTCGGTCAAGACCAACATCGGCCACCTCGACGCCGCCGCCGGCGTGGCCGGCCTGATCAAGACCGCGCTGGCGCTGCAGCACACGACGCTGCCGGCCAGCCTGCATTTCGAGAGTCCGCACCCCGAGATCGATTTCGCCGCCACGCCGTTCGTCGTGAACAGCCGCTCAATCGAATGGGCGCCATCGAGCGGGCCGCGGCGCGCCGGCGTGAGCTCGTTCGGCATCGGCGGAACCAACGCCCACGTCATTCTCGAGCAGGCGCCGACGCCGCCGGTGTCCGGTCCGTCGCGTGAATGGCAGGTGCTGCCGATTTCGGCCCGGTCCGCGCGCGCGCTCGACGCCGCCACGGCCAACCTCGCCGCGCACCTGCGGGCGAATGGGCATTGGCCGCTGCCGGATGTCGCGTTCACGCTGCAAACGGGCCGGCGGCAGTTCGAGCATCGGCGCGCCCTCATCGCGCGCGGCACAGACGAGGCCGTGGAGTCGCTTGACAGCTTGCGCACCACCGCCGTCTGGACCGGGACCTCCGGGAGCGACCCGTGCCGCGCCGCGTTCCTCTTCCCGGGCCAGGGCGCCCAGTTCGTGGGAATGTGCCGGGGGCTGTTCGAGACCGAGCCGGTGTTTCGAGACGAAGTCGGGCGCTGCGCCGCGCTGCTCGCGCCGACGCTCGGACTGGATCTCCAGACGGTGTTGTATCCGTCGGACGACGTCGGCGCGCCGCTGTCGGTGGCGCTCGGCGACACGGCGATCGCCCAGCCGGCGCTCTTCGTCGTCGAGTACGCGCTCGCGCAGTTGTGGAAATCCTGCGGGGTCGAACCGGCCGCGATGATCGGCCACAGCATCGGCGAGTACGTTGCCGCCTGCCTCGCCGGTGTCTTCTCGCTCGAGGATGCGCTCGGCCTGGTCGCCGTTCGCGGGCGGCTGATGCAGTCGATGGCTCCCGGAGGAATGCTGGCCGTCTCGGCGGCGCCGGAACGCCTAGAAGCCCTGCTGGCTGGTGATGTCGTGGTCGCGGCGTTGAACGGGCCGGAGCTGACGGTGGTGTCAGGTCCGATCGCCGGCATCAATGCGCTCAGCGAGCGGCTCGCCTCCGAGGGGATGGAGTGCCAGCGCCTTCACACCTCGCACGCGTTCCACTCGCCGATGATGGACGGGCTGCTGCCGGAATTCGAG
>JBDTSX010000183.1:0-8156 GCA_039930925.1 Acidobacteriota bacterium
ATGATTCGCGACGGCACATCGGCGTAGCCGGATCGCCCGATCTGCGCGTCGTGCACCGTCCGCCCGAAGGCGATCCATCCGTTCGCGCGGTGGAGCACCCGTTTCTCGAACCAGGAGAAGGGCGGCGGATAGTTCTTGGAGAGGTTCTGGAACGTGGCGAAGACCAGCGCGGCGCCGCGCGGGGCGAGCGCAGCGATTTGCGCACCGGCCGCCACGTACGGCTCTTCCCAGCAGTGGACCACGTCCCACGGTTCCGACATCAGGCGCCGCAGCCCGCGATAGAACATCAAGTGCGGAACCCGATCGAGCCGTGTCGGAAGCGGCGCCAGGCGGCAGGCTTCCCCGGCGATCGGCTCGAGGGTGATGCGGCGCAGGTCACCTGCGTAGCTGGCCGGAGCGCCGGCCGTGACGCTCCAGCGATCGGCACCCTGCCGGCCGATCTCGTCGGCCAGGCGGCGGTTCACGCCGACGACATACGAATGGCCGATGGTCAGCAGGCGCTTCATGCCTGCGCGAGCGCCTTCCGGTAGGCGATCACGGTGCGCTCGGCGGTGCGGCGCCAGGACATCGACGACACCGCGGCCGCCCCATTCGCGCCGATCCGGGCGCGATCCTGCGGCGAGTCCATCAGCCGCATCACCGCGTCGGCGAGCGCGGTGCTGTCGCGGATCGGGACGAGCACGCCGGTGTCGCCGTCACGAACGATGTCCGGCGCGCAGCCGACCGGCGTCGCGATGACGGGCAGCCCCTGGCTCATCGCCTCGAGCAGCGCCAGCCCGAAGCCCTCATAGGTGGACGGAAACACCAGCAGATCGTGCCGCCGGTACTCGACGATGACCTGCTCCTCCGGAACGCGATCGATCACCGTCACGTACGGCCGCGTGCGTTCCGGAAAGGCGGCCATCACCTCGGGCGCCGCCACGCCGCAGCCGAGCACGGTGAGCGGAACGGGACGGCCGCGATCGACGAGCGCCGTGAAGGCCTCCATCAAGTAGGTGATGCCTTTCATGTGCCCCCACGAGCCGCAGAAGAGGGCGCCTCGGCCGCGCGTGGACGGCGCGCTGTCGTGCTCGAGAAAGCGGCTCGACACGCCGTGCGGGATGACGTCGATGCGATCGGCCGGCAGCCAGCCCCTGCGCAGCGCAAACTGGCGATCGATGTCGGTGAGCAGGACCATCCGGTCAGCCATGCGCGCGGCCCCGGCGACCTGCGACAGCCTCGACATCGGGTACCACAGCCGTCGGGTCCACGGCTTGGGCGTGAGCCCCGCGTCGCTGTCTTCGACCATGCGCTGATAATTCAAATGCTCGAGGCCGTTGGACCGGCAGATATACGCGGTCGACCGCCAGGCCCCGAGGTGCCGCGCCACTCCGAACCACAGGCCGTCGGCGCTGGCGACATCGACGATGTCGTAGCGCGAGGTGGAGAGGGCCCGCCGGATCGCCTGTGCGGCGAGCATCGGTGACACTAGTTGCCGTACTTGCCGGCCGGCCGGCCGGTCGCCAAACCCGTCGGAGAACAGTGCCTCGCAGGTGTGTCCCGCGGCCCGGAATTCCTCGCGCAACTTGTGCGGCACCTTGGCCGAGCCGAGGCGCGGGTCATCCGGGTAGTCACCAACCAGCAGGATCCGCAGCGGTCCATCCGTCATGGGTGGACCGGCGCCGTGCTCAGCAGACGATCAATGGTCAGGTCGAGTGCGAACCGTTCGTCGTAGGTCCGCCGGCCGGCGCGCGCGAGGGCGGCCCGCGCCGCCGGATCGCGGAGCAGCCCGACGACGACGCTGCCGATCGCGCGCGGGTTCGACGCGGGCGCGAGCGCGACCGCTCCCGTCTCGTGCCAGACCGGCTCGGTCAGCGCGCCGTCGGTCGAGACCGTCGGTACTTCATTGGCCAGCGCCGCCATCACCGTCGTCCGCCGCGTGGTGACCCCGTCCGGGTATGGCTGGACGACCAGGTCACAGGCGCGGAGCGCGGCGGCGAGCTCGCTGCTCGGGATCGGGCCGGTCGCGTCCATCCGCGGCGCGAGCGAGGGGTGACGGATGTTGAACCCGGCGACGAACGCTTCGCTTCCGCGCCCCATGCAGATGAACCGCGCCGGGGCATGGGTATAGAGCAGCACTTTGATGACCGGTTCGAGTTGCCCGGCAAGGTGGTCGCCGAACGTCCCGAAGTGCCCCACCACGACCGCGTCGCGGGCGCCGCCGAGCAGCCGTGCGCGCCAGCGCGCGATCTCGGTCGGGGCGGCGGTGCCGGCGATCGTCGAGGGCACGGGCGACACGACCAGCGTGGTGTCGGACGAATTCCATGGGCGAAGATACGGGACCCAGCTGGCGGTGGAGAGGTACGCGACGCCGCTCGCCCGGAGCAGGACCGCTGCCATCGCGCGCTGCAGGACCGCCAGGACGTTCCCCAGCGGATGTCCCCATGAGAAGTAGAAATACGGTTCGTGAAACATCACCCGGATGTCGGCGTGGCGGCGCCGCAGCCCGAGCAGCCAGAAGCAGAACGGCAGGTTCGCGCCGCGGGCGCCGACGGCATTCGGCACGTACTGCAGGAGCACGCACCCGGGGCTCGCGGCCAGCCCGTCCTCGATGACCTTCCGCGACGCGGCGCCGAAGGCGTCGGGAAGGCCGTGGAGATGAACGCCGCGATCGTCGGACGAGACGGCGCCCGGGCTCCACACATGGACGGTGCAGCCGCGCGCGGTGAGGCCGAGCGCCAGCAGCTGCGTGTAATCCCCAACGCCGCCGGAGTCCGGCGGATATTCGCCGGTCAGGATGTGAAAAGTGCGGACCATGCTACGGCGTGGATGCCGTCACCAGCAACTCCTTGCCGCGGCTGACTTCAGGGGGCGCATCGAGGGCCGTCGCACGTCCGGCGTCGGCGCCAGTGGTCGTGGTCCGGCCGGAACCTGAGCCGACGGGGATCCGCGCCTGCGACTCGGCTGCGCGCACGAACACCCGCTCGAGGATGTCGAGATGCGCGTCAATTCCGAGTGACGCCGCCACGCCAAGCGCGCCGACGCCGAGGCGATCGATTTCTCCTGGCGTCGAGAGCATCGAGGCGATCGTCGCGCCGAGCGCCTCGGCGCTGGCGCACTCGTGCACCATGCGGCCATTGACGCCGTCGTGCAGCCACTCGCCGATCCCTCCGACGTCGAACGCGACCGCCGGCACGCCCTGAACCGCGGCCTCGAGCCCGATCAGGCCGAAGGGCTCCGGCCACAGGCTCGGCACCGCGACCAGCGTGGCGCTCCGCAGCACGGCGATCCGGTCCGCGCCCGTGACCCAGCCGTGAAACGTCGCGCTGACCCCCAACTCGCGCGCCAGGCCCTCCCAATGCGGCTGCTCCGGGCCAACGCCGGCGAAGACGATCCGCGCCGGCCGCGCCAGCGCACGATTGGCGATGGCGACTGCGCGCACCAGGACGTCACCACCCTTCAGGCGCGTCATGCGCCCGGCGAACAGGACGACCGGGTCCACGGGAGGCTGCCGCGGAGATCCGCCCTGCGCGATGGTCGGAAAGAGCGGCGCGCAGACCAGTCGATCCGCGGCGACGCCGTGGCGCGCGTACTCCCGCGCCATGTGACTGCTGGCGACGACGACCTGGGCGTAGCGATCGAACATCCGCCGCTGCCTCGAGGACCACCCGTACTGCTCGATCATCAGGAGCGGTCGCAGCTGTCCGCACCGGCGCGGCATGAACAGCGCCAGACACGCCGCGCCGAAGACCCGCCCGCAGGGCTGAACGCCAGGGAACGCGTGCGCCTTCTGTCCGCTGATACAGGTGCCGAAGTAGCCGTGCATCATCTTCACCACGGGGACGAACGCCGTCAGCCGCTCCTCGACGAACAGCTGGCGCAGGTTGTGCGAGAAGCACACGTCAGGATGCCACCCGCGCATCCGCGCCAGTCCCGCGTCCAGCCCGTCGTCCGCGATGCTCGCGGTCGGAATCCCCGGATACCCAATCTCCGTCGGGCCGTGCTCGCTTCGGGAGTTGTGATGCAGAAATGCGAGATCGTGACCGCGGGCGGCGAGCGCCGGCATGATCGCCGCCAGATAACTCTCCACCCCGCCGCCGCCAGCCGGCGCTTCGTGCGCGATCAGGATCCGCATCGTGTTACGCGCAGGCACACGCCCGCGATCGTCCAGGGATCGGGGTGCCCGTCGATGCGCTCCACGCCCAGCCCCTGTCGCGCCAGCTCGCGCTCCAGGTCGGCGCGGCCGTAGCCGAACCCGGCCCACAGATGCGGATGCATTTCGACGTAGAGCGCCAGTCCCCTGCCGACCGCCAGCAGGGTCTCCCTCGCGCCCTTGAGCACGTCGAGCTCCGCTCCTTCGACGTCGAGCTTGATGAAGGACGGATGCAGATGGTGCGCGCGGCAGAATGTATCGAGGCTCGTGGTCGCCACGTCGATGCCCTGCTCCGCGCCATGTGCGATGCGGTTGTCCCCATCGAGCCCAGCCGCCCGAAACCGCGTCGTCCCGTCGCGGATGCTCATCGCTTCGGGACGAACGACAATGCGGTCTTCCAGGTGGTTCAGCATGACGTGCCGCGTCAGTCCCCGGCGCGCGCCTGGCGCGGGCTCGAACCCGTAGACCTTGCCGCGCGGCCCCACCCACATGCCGAAGAGCATCGTGTAGCCGCCAAGGTTTGCCCCGACGTCGAAGACGACGTCCCCGTCGGCGATGTGCTGGCGAAACGCGCCGTACTCTTCCGCGTTCCAGACGACCTGGCGGAATGCCGCGGCAAGCCGGACCACTTCTCCCCCGGGAAACCGGCAGGCCAGACGGTCACCGGGCGCGCGATCGAGGACGGCTTCATACAGCCGCTTCAATGGCGCCTTCAGACTCGAGTTGGCCAGCGGACGGCGAAACGCCGCGCCCGCCCGCTCCAGCCAACCTGCGCGCCGGAACGTCTCCCCTTTGCCAAATTCCATCATGGGATACGCGGCGGCTCGACCGCCGGAAGTGGAAGGAACCGATCGAGCCGCAGGCGTGACAGGCGCGCCCGGACAACGGCCTCGATCGGGGGATAGTCGAGAATCAGTTGCCGCGCGAACCACAAATACGTCACTCCCAGCGTGCCTCCGAGAGGAATCGACGCCCACAGGGGGATGCCGATGAGCGCCGGCCCGATCACCGCGCACAGAATGATCAGCGGCATCGAACGCAGGCTCCACGGCTGGAGCACTTCGCGCACGAAGGCGGCCGGGCCCAGCGTCGTGCGATGGGTCAGCGCGCTCAGCAGCGAGGGAATCAGCAGGAACACCTGTGCGCAGAGCGCCGCGAGCGGGATGCCGATCAGGCCGATGCGGCTCGCGAACAGCAGCGCGAGGCTGACCTGCGCCGCGCCGGCCACGACCGTCGCGACCCCGACATGCGTCCGCTTGCCGAGGACCGACGACACCGTCGCGGCCCCATGGGTCAGCGTCGTCGTGACGATGAGGAGCGCCAGCATGGCGTTGACGCTCGTGCCGCCGAACATGTCGGCGCCGACCCAGCGGCTGACGAATGCGCCGTTGACGCCGAGGACGATGCACATGCCGGCGGTCGCCAGCACGAGATACACACGGAGCACGGCGGCGACCGCGCTGCGGAGCGCCTCCGGACGATTCTCGCCGGAGAGCTGCGCGAGCCCGACCAGTGCGCTGTCTCCGGGAGGCCACGACATCTGCGTCAGCGTCTGGCTGAGTTTCCCGCTCATCGCCAGGACGGTGATCCAGACGGGATGACCCAGCCACGCGAGTACGATCGCGTCGGTGGCCGCGGAGAGCCGCCATCCCCACTGCCCGAGCCAGGCGCCGAATCCTTCCCGGAACAGCCGGCCCAGCTCCCCGAGCGAAGGCCGAGGCCAGCCGCGGGTCAGATCGGGCGCCAGCACCCGGAGGCGAACACATCCCGCGATCACCGACACCACTGACGGGACCGCCGCGCCGAGTGCGAGCGCGTACAGCCCGTATCCGCGCAGCAGCAGCGTGACGGTGATGATCAGGTCGAGCGCCCAGCTCATCGTCGAAATCGCCCCCGCGAACTTGACGTCCTGCAGGCCCATCAGCGCCGAATTGGTGATGCGAAGCGGCAGCACCACCGCGGTGACACAGGCGAGCACCGCCAGCGGGCCGCCGATCGCGGCTCGGTCCGCGGCGGGAAGCTGGAGCACCACCGGCGCCACGTGCCAGAGCAGGACGACGATCAGGATGTAGCAGGCCGAGACCACCAGCGTCGCGAAGAAGCCGGTGCTCATCAGCCGGCGGATGGCGTCGCGATCGCGGCGGCCGTCCGCCTCCGCGATCAGCCACGGCACGACTCCCAAGACGCCGAGGTCGGCCATCGCGGCGTATGCCAGCACCTCGCCCGATGCGAGCCAGTAGCCGTACAGGCGGCCCCCGACGCGGTGGAGGACGAACGGCACCAGCGCCACCCCCACCACGATCGCGAGGGCGAACTGCAGGTAGGCGAAGGCGGTCGCGATCGAGGCGCGATGGGCGCGGCTCATGCGGCGCGCCTCGGTCGGATGCGGCGCACGCCGTACCGGACCATCTGCTTCAAGGTCGCCGCCCAGCCGGCGGCATCGGCATGCCGCTGCCACGTCCGACGGCTTCTCGGATACTCCGCGGCAATCGTCGCGTCCCACCGCGAATGAAACAGCTGGCCGTTCTTCAGCACTCCAGCGAGGTACGCCGGTGAGAGCACGCCGCCAAGCGTGGTGCTCCCAAGGTGAAAGTACGTGCCGAGGCGCTCGTAGCCGCAGGTCGCGACGCGCCACCCGGCCTGCCGGATACGGAGCGCGAGATCGGCTTCGTCCCATTCGGTGGGACGGAACGCCTCATCGAGCAGGCCCACCCGATCGATGCACGCCTTCCGGAGGATCCACGGGCGGATGACGATGTCCACTTCCTGGAGGCGCCACCAGTTGCCGGGAGACGGACCAATCGTGCTCTGAAGGCGGCGCCAGTCGATCAGCTGATCGCGGGTCTCGATCGGCTCGTCGAGCGGCACACAGATCAATCCGCGGCTCAGACTGACGAGACCGATGTCCTGGTAGTCGCGGAAGGTCCGCACGAGCTCCGGCACGAGCCAGCCGGCGCGGAGGAACATGTCATCCTGCCACGCCATGATCAGCTCGCCACGCGCCGCGGCCATGCCGGTGTTCGTGCACCGCAACTCGTGTGCGTTGTCCTGGTGGATCCAGCGAAGCTGCCGCCCGCCCCACGCGGTCCCGCGGATCTCCTCGAGGTATGTCGCGGTCGCGTCGCGGCAGCCATCCTCGATGACGATCAGCTCGACGTCGTCTCCGCCATGCTCGCGCCATCCGGCGAGGCACTGGCGCAGCACCTCGAGGTTGTTGAACGTGGGAATGACGACGCTGAGCGAGGGCGTGAAGGTCATGGCCGTCTCGCGTACGCCTGAAGATTGAGGCTGATCGGGAGATGGACTCCGCCGGGCAGCAAGCGCGCCGCGGTGTGCAGCGAGCGGCGAACCAGGCGCGAGGCGGCGCCCCGGGCACCGGCGCCGCCGGGCAGCTCGGGTGCGCCCGGTTGAATCGTGATGTCGGTGAACCCCGCGCTGTGGAGCGCCGCCCCCAGCCCCTTGGGCGAGAAGTGGCTGACGTGCACCAGATTGTCGGCGAGAGTCGGGCGGTAGCCGCGAATCAGCCGGCCGCGCCAGCGCTCCTTGATCAACTGGCTGGGACCGCATGGCACCTTGACCGCGACCCAGCCTCCGGGGGAGAGCAATGCGGCGATGCGGGCGAGGACCCGGACCGGATCCGGAATGTGCTCCAGGACGTCGGTCACGGTGATCGCGTCGTACCCCGCGGTGCTGACATCGACGTCGTGCACGTTCAACTGCCGGATCGGCGCTCCCGTCCGTTGCGCGGCGTAGGCGGCGGTCTGCGGATTCAGCTCGAGCCCTTCGGCCGCCCATCCGGCGTGCCGGGCGAGCGAGACGAACCGGCCCGCATGCGCGCCCACGTCGAGCAGCCGCCGCCGATTGGCGGGCAGCCGGTGTGACAGCGTCTCGAGGATCCCGTGAAAGATGTAATCCTTGTAGTTGGCTTCGAACTCGTTCCGGATCCACTCGTCCGACCAGCGCTGATCGTACATCCGATCGAAGTAGCGAGGCAGCACCGGCAGCGCCGCCGGCTGCGCGAAAC
>JBDTSX010000184.1:0-8153 GCA_039930925.1 Acidobacteriota bacterium
TGCCACCAGCTGCGCGAACTCGCGCCGATCGATTCGCAACGTCCTCATCGTTACCCCCTGCGTCGTGCGACGTGTCTGCGGAGACGCGTGCCGATGCCGTCAGTGTATGCCTGCGGCCGCGCGCATCGGGCCGCGTCGTCCACTGAGTGTGACACGCACCCGCCGCCAGCCGTTCCGGGTCGCGAGCAGCACGCCGCCGGTCATCACCGCCGCCCCGACGAGGTGCGTCGCGGAGACGGGTTGTAGGGGCGATCCCAGTACGCCGAAGTGGGACATCGCCAGGCCGCCGACGACTTTCCCATTCATCGAAAGATGCACCGCCAGCACGATCCCGAGCGACATCGCCATCACATCGAGCTGCGGTTTCATGGGTCGGGCTCCTTGACTCGGGAAATGGACAGCGGGCCGCTCGTTTTCGGGCCCGAGGGCCCGCCGGGCAGGTCGCATACTACACGATTGCCCGGTCGGATCGCGCACCTAAATTTAGTCGATTATCGATTACTGGTCGGAATGCTTGCCTTCCGTCCCGGTCCGTTGATACAGTCGCGCCCGGGGCCGCTCTCTGAGCGCGGTTCATGCGTCCGGTCGGCAGCGCGGAAGCGGCCCCGCTCCGGGCCGGGCGGGGAGTCGAACCTGTGCACCCTAACCCGATCCTCGACTTCGGTATCGACAAGGAGACGCTCGGTTATGTCGGCCAGGATCTCCAGCGTCCCGAGTGCATCCTGGCGGAACGCGACGGCACCCTGTGGTCCGCCGACGCACGCGGCGGCGTCGTCCGGCTGACGCGTGACGGCCAGCAGCAGATCGTCACCCAGAACCGATCCGGCTACTTCCAGCAGGCGGGCAGCGAGGCGACGCGGTACCTCGGCGGCACCCTGCCCAACGGGCTCGCCTTCGCGCGCAACGGCGACTTCCTGATCTCCAATTTCGGCACCGACTGCCTCGAGGTGATGTCGCGCGACGGCACCTCGAAAGTGCTCGCCGACAGCATCGACGGGCAGCCGATCGGCAAGGTGAACTTCGTGCTGCGCGATTCCCGCGACCGGATCTGGATCACCGTCTCGACCCGGGTCACGAACTGGATGCACGCGCTGCGCACCGATCTGGCCGACGGGTACCTCGCGCGATACGAGAACGGCACGTTCCGGATCGTGGCCGACGGCTTCCGGTTCACGAACGAAATCCGGTTCGACGCCAAGGAAGAATTTCTCTATGTGGTCGAAACCACCGGCGGCTGTATCAGCCGACTGCGCATCGACCCCTGCGGGGCGGTGGTGGACCGCGAGGTCTTCGGCCCGCGCAGCCTCGGGAACGGCGCCTGGCCGGACGGCATCGCGTTCGACACCTGCGGCAATCTCTGGGGCACGCTGGTCTACTCCGACAAGCTCTTCGTCCTGACGCCGCAGGGCGATCTCCGCATTCTGCTCGACGAGGGGGATCCCGAGAAGGTCGCCGCGCTCCAGGAGGCCTTTCTGGAGAACCGCGTCACCGAGGAGGTGCTGTTCGCCACCGGCCGCGGGATCGCGCCCTGGATGGCGAGCGTCACGTTCGGCGGCCCGGATCTCCGGACGGTCTACCTCGGCTCGCTGAAGGGCAGCCGCATTCCGTACTTCCGCGCCCCCGCCGCGGGCCTGCCGATGGTGCACTGGTAAGCATGCGCCGTCCAGCGTCCCGGCGGTCATCGTCTCCAGAGAGAGTGTGATGATGCACGGCCAGGTTCGCGACGCGGTCGAGTTCTACACCGACGAGAAAGTCGTGATCGAGCGATGGCCCAAAGAGTGGACCGGAACGTTCTGAGCCACCGCCCCTCCGCGCGCTACTTGCCGGCCCAGCCTCCATCCACGTGCACCGACTGCCCGGTGAGATACCGGGCCTCGTCGGACGCGAAAAACGCCACCACGGTCCCAATCTCGCGCGGTTGCCCGGCGCGGCCCATCGAGATCTGCGCGAGGACCAGCGGGAGGATCTCGGGCGACTTCATCACCCAGTCCGTCATGTCGGTCTCGATCAGTCCTGGATGGACGCAGTTCACGCGGATCCCGAGCGGCGTCATCTCCGCCGACATGTTCCGCGTCAGCGCCTCGAGGCCGAGCTTGGTCGGCGCGTAGTGGGTGCGGCCGGGGAGCACCTTCGCGGCCTGGATCGATCCGATGTTGACGATGTTCCCGTGGCGCTTCTCGGCGACGAGCCGCCGGCAGACGACCTGCGAACACAGCCAGTTGCCGCGCAGGTTCACGTCGGTGAGGCGCGTCCACTGCTCGTCGGTGAGCTCGAGAAAAGGCACGATCGTCTCGATCCCCGCGTTGTTGACCAGGATGTCGATCGGCCCGAGCTCCCTCCAGACGGCGTCGACCATCGCCTCGACCTCGCTGCGGTTCGCCACGTCCGCCTTGACCGTGATGGCGCGGCGACCTTTCGCGCGCACCCAGGCGGCCACCGCTTCGGCGCCGCTCGGACTGGCGACATAGTTCACCGCGACGTCCGCCCCTTCTTCCGCGAACACTTCCGCGATGCCGCGGCCGATCCCCCGACTCGCTCCGGTGATCAGCGCCACCTTGTCCTTCAGTTTCAAAACGCCTCCTCGCATGTCGATGCGGCGGCCACCCGCCGCGATTCCGGCTCGCTCCGGTGGACGGCCGCTTTTCGGCCGCTCCCGTTGGGTTCCTGGGCTGCGTGGTCGGGGGTGCGCCGGCAGCGGTTGACGACGGTCCCGTCGTGCCCCGCATCAAAAAGACGCGGCACCAAGTATGATCCCCCGTGGCCGCTACCGCCGATGACCACGATTCGCATGATTGTGGACCGTTCTGTCGGGCCGGTCGGGCCGGCCGATTATAGGCGAAGTATGGTGTGCTGCGGTCAGGTGGGCTGATGAAGTCATCGCGGTCTGGAGCAGGTGCGGGTGCGAAAGCGATCGGGACCAGGCGCGGTGCGCGACGTCCGACCGAGCGGCGCGTGTTGCGCGAGGATATCCGCGATCGGCTGATGGACGACATCCTCAACGGCCGCCTCGCGCCCGGCGATCGGATCGTCGAGACGCGCGTGGCCCGGCAGTTCGGGGTGAGCCAGGCCCCGGTGCGCGAAGCGCTGCGGGACCTGGAGCTGTTCGGGTTCGTCGTGAGCTCCCCCTTCCGCGGCGCGATCGTGCGAGAGATCTCGGTCGAGGAGCTGGTCCAGATTTATCCGATCCGGGCGATGCTCGAGGGGCTGGCTGCACGTGAAGCGGCCACCCGCATCAAGGGGGCCGATCTCAAGCGGCTCGAGAAGTTGATCGTCAGCATGCGCAGAGCGGCATCGCGGGGGGACACGCGCGGTGCGGTGGACGCCGATTTCGCATTCCATTTCACGATCGTGTGCGCGTCCGGCAGCCGGCTGCTCCGCGAGTTCTGGGAGCGGATGCGGCTCGCCACCACGACGTTTCTCACCGTCTCGAAGTCGGATCGATCGCTGCCCGAAATCGCCGAGCGGCACGTCGAAGTGCTCGAGGCGCTGCGCTCGCAGAACCCGGACGCGGCGGAACAGGCGATGCGGCGGCACATCGAGGAGCCGGGCCACTGGCTCCGTGCGGCGATGGATGACGCGGAGGCGCAGAAGCCACGCCCCAAGCCGCGTGCGAAGACGACCGCGGCGGCGCGCAAGACGAAACAATGAACCCTGGCGCGCCCCGCGCCGCCGGTCCTGGCCGATAGGGGTCCCGCCCCGGGCCGCGACCCCGCACGCGGCCCGAGGCCGCTCCCCCCCGCTCTCCGCCACGATCCCCCGGCGGCTCGTCACGCCCCCGGGACCCCCGATGACCGGCCTTCCATGATGCGGGCTATCGTACTAACCTCCGATCGATAATCGATTGCTGCACGGCCCCGGCAGTAGACGACGATCCATATGGTGAGCTGAGGTGCTCCATCTGCGGCGTGGCGGAGAGCCAGATCGCGCTCCTGCCAGAGGCGGCGCGTGTCGTCGGTGGCGGCGCGTTCAATCGCCTGCTGAACGAACTCCCCCGGAGAGCATCGGGGTCTTCGGCACGCACACTGAGTGCCTACTGCAGAAAATAGCGCGCTGCAAGATGCGGGGTCGATAACCCATCGAAATCGTAGCCACATTGTCTGGCTAACGCGACTGTTCGCGGGTATTTGAAAACCAGCTCCCAATCGACTGGAAGTGATGTCCGGTGATATCGATCGATGTTCTTCACTCGAAGCTGTTCGATCGAAGGCGCGTACTCCAGATTCATGAATCTGCTGAGGCGTTCAAGTGTCCGTGTGTCTTGGTCAAACAAGTCTTCATATCGAACTGAACAGCACTCGATGTCTGGATACAATCCGATCAGCTCGAGAGCGTAGAGGTTGACCTCGGTCCACCAGAACAGGCACTTTTCATACATGCCCATACTCACCCAGCCGTCAGCCAAGTCCTTTTGGACGACGCCGGGATCGAATGGGCTGATGGCGGAGCTGGCGATCCAATCCTGCCGCTCATACACGCCGTGAGTGGCCAGAGACAGCGCGACATGCACGGGATGCCTGATCAGATGAACGAGCCGGACTCTGCCTTCGAGTTGTTCGATCATCAGCGGGATGGCCGGGTAACACGGCCAACCCGTTTCAATATAGGTTTTCGACTGCAACGTTTGTCTGATGTACGAGAGGTGCGTCGATATTTCCGGACAAGAAAGAAGCTCGGGAAGTTTGTCGTAAGCGCGCAAATACAGCTTCGGCTGGTAGGCGCCCCTCACAGGCTCATGGCTGACGACAGCTGTCTCAGGATACGTGGCGGCGAGGGCCGTTTTGAGCCATTGCGTCCCGCAACGGCCCGTCGAAAGATAAAAGACGCCTGCGTTCTTCATGGGTCGGTCGATTTCACAGCCCGCTGCGCCGACATTCGATGACGACCGTTGATCGGTCGCATCCTACACCAATCAGAACGCGTTCCGGCCGGATCTCCCCGTGTCGATCTCATATCGACACAGCGGCGGCCACAGAATCGGGACGCGCCGCGCGACCGATGCGACATTCATGGGCAGCGCTGAGATCGATGGGGCATCCATCGGCAGGGCGTCGCCGGCAGATCGTCGCCAGCGCATCAAGGCGAAGGCCACGCCGGGCCAGGGCGACAAGGGCGACCGGTGGGTCTGGGCCTGACCACTCCGTGACGCCGTCCTAGCGGAGCGGCGCCGCGATGATCGGCAGCGTGATCATCGACCGGTGATCCACGTCGTGGAGGATCGTCTGATCCGCGACCTTGAGCTCCGCGTCCTGTCCGACGGATGCCCGGTGTTCGGATTGCGATCGAACATCGGGAAGTTGCTGCTGGAGACTTCGAGCCGGATCCGGTGGCCGACCTTGAACAGGTTGCTCGTCGGCCACACCCGGATCGTGTACTTGTAGGTCTCCCCCGGCGTGATCAGCATTTCCCTGGTCTGCGACTCGCGATAGCGCGCCCGCTGGATGCCGTAGCTGATCAACATCGCCGTGCCGTCCGGATAATGGAGTCGCGAGCTGTCGTCGTCGCATCGGATCCTCAACCATCAGGGTTCGCTGGAGCACCGGACGCATCTGTGGCTACTGCCGGCCGGACCCGGCTGGGGTTCTCCTGTCGGGGGGCGTCACCGCGTAGATCCTGAAATTCTGAACGGACCACGCCGGCGCGCCCTCCGCGTTCGCCGTCAGGCTGATACGCACGAACCTGGCTTCGACCGGCGTGAACGTGCTGATCGTGGCCGGACCGTTGGCCGCGCCCTCCGCGGCGGCGGTCCAGGACGATCCGTCCTGCGAGATCTCGACCTTGTAGCCGCGCGGGAATCCGCCCGGAGCCACCACCGGCGCGCCGCCAGCATTGACCGCGGTCGCGTTGCCTGCGCCGCCGCGCCCGCCCGGGGCGGGTGACTGGAACTGGATCTCGGTGACCGTCTCCGCCCTGGGCAGCTCGACCTGGAACCACATGCCCGGCTGCTGCGGCGCGCCGGCGTTCCAGCCGGTCAGCCGGAGGGCGCCGACAGCCGCGTCCGAGTTGTGGCTGGCTGTCGCTTTCCATCCATCGGTCGCGAGAGCGACCGGCATCGACGCGGTGATCTCCGGCAGCGTCCAGGGCGTCTTGCGCGCGGCGTTGGCGGCCCGCACCCGCGCGACGTCGGCTGGCGTCACGAATCCGCCGCTGTTGCCGAAGCTGTTGCGGACGTAGGAGGTGACCGCCGCGACCCACTCGTCGTCGCGA
The DNA here is from genome assembly GCA_039930925.1 of Acidobacteriota bacterium. Classification (GTDB taxonomy): domain Bacteria; phylum Acidobacteriota; class Vicinamibacteria; order Vicinamibacterales; family 2-12-FULL-66-21; genus JALZOC01. The sequence goes on from JBDTSX010000184.1 coordinate 6,205, forward strand.
TTGTCCATCGGGATCATCATGTTGGCGAAGGTCTTGCCGTCAACCGATCCGGTGAGGCCGTTGAGCACGACCTTGGTGATGTAGTCGCGGTGTCCGTTGACTCGCTGGGATCCCGCCAGCGCCGGCGCCATCGTCGTACCGCGGTCCGCGGCGGGTGTGCCGAGCGCATCGGGGCCATGACACGCGAAGCAGAGCTCGTTGTAGATCTGCCCGCCCTGGTTCAGCAGCGCCAGTTGTTCCGGCGAGAGGGTGGCGCGGCCGCGCTCGTTGTTCGCGGTGGCCGCCGCCAGCATGGTCGTGCCGACCAGCTGGACGCCGCGCGCCTGGTTCGCGGCCATCGTCGTCATGGTCGTCGCAGCGGCATCGGCGACCTTCCACCGGTTGATCGTCAGCAGCGCCTGGATCACGACGTCGACGTCCGGATCCTTGGCCATCGCCGCGTAGTCGGCGGCGAAGGAGCGATCGCCCCCTTTGTAGAGCGTCTCGCTGGCGCGGATGGCCTGGATGCGCATCCGCGGCTCCGGATCTTTCATCAACCGGCGGACCAGCGCCGGCTTGAGCGCGCCAAGTCCCTCGAGCGTCCAGATTGCGTGGAAACGGGCCAGCAGGTTGCGCGAGCTGGTCGCGATCGGCACGAGCAGGGGCACCACCGAGGTGTCCTGCTTGAGGACGAGGAGCTGCTGCGCGGTGTCGCGCCACCAGCCGTTCGGATGGCTGAGATGCGTGACGAGCTGCGCCGGCCTCTCGTTGTTCATCCGGGGTGCAATTCGATCGCGGCGCATCGCGTCGGATTTGTCCGGCTTGACGCCGTCGTAGACCAGCCGCCAGATGCGGCCTTTGTGAATGACCTTGTCGAGGTCGTACTGCTGAATCCTGGCGCGCAGGTAGGTGCCGGGGCCGGCGAAGTTCCCGACCTGGATGATGCCGTGGTACATGTCCGTGATGTAGAGCGTGCCGTCCGGCGCGGTGGTCACGTCGACCGGGCGGAACAGCGGGTCGAGCGACTTGATGAACTCGTTGTTCGGATAGACGTTGTGCAGGTAGGTGAGCCCGTCTTTCTTGTCCGCCCGGATCCGGCGCACGATCCGGCCCACCGGCTCGCCAGACAAGTAGTCGCCAACGAGATCCTTCGGCAGCCGGTGGCCGCGATAGATATCGTTGCCCGCGCTCCCGGTGACGCCCTTGAGCGAACCGTCCGGCATGCGGGTGGCGTTCAAGCCGCCTTGCATGTCGGCGACGCGGACCGGCGCGCCCCATGGAATCCGGAAGTCCGGCTCGAGCTCGTCAGGCACCGTGAAGTTGCCGTAGACGATTGGAAACTGGAAGCTGACCGGCACGCCCGGGGCGCCGCTCTCGAACCAGATGCGTCCGTCGTTGTCCTGGGTGACGCCCCATTCGCCGCGGTTGCTGCCGGTCGGCTCCTTCACGACCCCGTGCGGCGTCCAGCGCGCGCGGAAGGCGTTGTAGGTGCTGTACATCCAGTTGTCGAGCGTCCACGTCAGGAAGGCTTCCTGCCCCTCGATGTTGGCCAGGCGGCCGTAGCCGGTGTCGAAGAGCTCCTTCTTGTCGGCGACGCCATCGCCGTTGGTGTCGGTGTACTTCCAGACTTCCTGCGCGTTCGACTCCTTCGTCAGGATCGCGTTCGGCCCGAACGGCGTCACGAACCGCGGGAACACGAGGTGGTCGACGAAGACCGTGTGCTTGTCGTAGACGCCGTCGCCATCGGTGTCGACGTGCAGCGAGATCCGGCTGATCGGATCGAGCTGACCGGTCATGTCCAGGTCCAGCATGTAGCTTCGGTCCTCGACGACGAACATCCGGCCGTTGCCGTCGAAGGCGATGGCGGTCGGTTCCTGGATGATCGGATCGGACAGCACGAGCTCGAGGCGGTATCCGGGCTGAGGGATGAACTGCTTGAGCTGCTCCTCCGGCGACTTCGCCAGGACCGG
>JBDTSX010000185.1:0-8132 GCA_039930925.1 Acidobacteriota bacterium
CCTCAGTTCCGGCGTCAACGTGAACGCGCATGCCACGTTCACGAACAACTGGAGCACCGGGATGGGCGTGAACGCGAACGGCCAGACCTTCGACGACCGCGGCACCCGCGGCGGCCCCGGCGTGTATGGCAATTCGCAGCGGTCGTTCTGGAATTACCTGACCAGCGACGAGCGCCACGCGGTCTCGGCGGGCATCAACAGCTTCCGCTCGACCGATCGGCGTGGCAGTGGCTTCGTGCAGCTCAACCCGTTCGTCAACTATCGTCCTTCGTCGTTCTTGAAAATCAGCGCCGGGCTGGACTTCAGTCGCAACCACGACGAGTCACAGTGGATCGAGGCGATCGACGGACAGTACCTGTTCGGCCGCCTGCGCCAGAAGACCGTCGGCGTGACCGCGCGCGTGAACTACACCGTCACGCCGGCGCTGTCGATCCAGATCTACGCGGAGCCGTTCGTCTCGGCCGGCGACTACTCGAACTTCAAAGCGCTGGCGAACGGACGGTCACGATCCTACGATGGCCGCTTCACGCCGGCGCCCTACTCCGGCACTCCCGACTTCAACTACCGCTCTTTTCGCACGACCAATGTCCTGCGCTGGGAATACAAGCCGGGCTCGACGCTCTTCGCGGTATGGCAACAAGGGCGCGAGGACACGAACGACCGGGGCACGTTCAATTTCTCGCGCGATTTCGGCGGCGTCTTTTCCGCCCCCTCACGCAACGTGTTCCTGATCAAGTGGGCGTACTGGCTCAACTACTAGGTTTTGGGCCTTCGGCTTTAGGCTTTAGGAGAAGAAAGAAGAGGCCGGCTGCGCGGATGTGCAACCGGCTTCTTGCATCTGCAGCGGCCTCGACGGCGACGCCCAAAGCCCACGGCCCAAAGCCCAAAGCCCAAAGCCCAAAGCCCAAAGCCCAAAGCCCAAAGCCCTATTCCCCCGCCGGCAGCTCGAAATCCAGCCCCGGCACATAGTGCGATCGCGTCCGCTCGACCTCGTCGAGGATTTGCGTGGTCAGCGCCGGCGGGAAGACGACCCGCGCGAGCGGGCCGAACCCCAGGATCCAGCTTCGCAGCGCCCAATCGTTACAGACGTTCAGCGTCATCGTCATTGATCCGTCTGGCGCCTCGCGGGTCTGCTGCGACGGATGCCAGACGCGCTCCTTGAGGTACCGCGCGATGCGCGGCTCGAAGGCGATCTCGATCCGTTCGGGGGTGCCCTGGTTCACGCCGAGCGAGTGTGCGAACGCGTCTTCGGGCAGTTCGATCGGCTCGAAGCGTTCTTCGGTCAGCGCCAGGGACAGAATGCGCTCGACGTTGAACGTGCGGAGCTGCTGGTATTCCGGGACGAAGGCGACGACGTAGAGCCCGCCCTGTGCGTGGACCAGCCGGTATGGCTCCAGCACGTAGTCCTTTTCCCGGTTGCTCGAGAACGAGTGATAGCGGATCGCGATCCGGCGGTGGTGCAGCGTGGCGTCGAGCAGCTGCGCGATGCGGGCGCTACGCGGGTCGGACTGCTTCGACGCGGTCGCCGGCGTGGTCGGGTCGTCCATCGCCGGCTGGCTGCCCGGCTCCGCCTTGGCTTGCATCACGAGCGGCAGGCGATCGAGGAACTGCCGCATGCCGGGGGTGAGCGCGGCGGCGAGCTTGTCGAAGGCGCTGCGCACATCGCGCTGAAACGGGGTGGCGGCCAGGCATTCGACCAGGGTGCGCGAGAAGTAGAGCGCGGTCATCTCCGCGAGGGTGAATCCGGTGTCGTCGAGACGGCGGAACGCGCGCTGCTCGAGCGTCCAGTACTTCTTGCCGTCGTGGAGCTCGTCGAAGAGCGGAAATCCCGCAGATTGCAGCGCCTCGAGGTCACGGCGGATGGTGCGGGTGGTGACGCCGGTGCGCTCGGCGAGATCGTCAATCGTGACCCGCCGCGACGACTCGAGGTCGCGGAGGATGATCCACTGGCGGATGACTTCGGCGTTACGCATAAGAGATGTTGCTTTACCGCCGGCGCCAATGCCGTCGCGCCCGGAGCCCGGACGACCAATCCCGTCGCGTCCGGCTTCAGCCGACGACCAATCTTGTAGCGTCCGGACGACGGAGGCCCAGGCCGGCTCGATCAGATCACCGGCGTGTCAGCCGCCTGCTCGCCGCTCGTCAACCGCGTCTGCAGCGCGGTCCGCCTCTTTCGTGCGGCGGACCCGTGAATCCAATGCGCGGGCCACATCAGCATGAAGCACATCGGCGCCAGTCCGACCAGCCGCAATGGCGCCAGCGTGGCGACGAAGAGCGAAACCAGGCCGACCCCGACGCTCACGAGTTGACGTTCGACGGCGGCCCTGGCTTCGAACGCATCGAGCGCAGACAACCCCAGCTTCTCGCGGCTCGCGTAGGCGTGGTGATAGAGCAGCGCGAACACGACGAACATCGCCACGAACCCGGCCGCATAGATCGCCGACGTATTCCCGAACTGGTACGCGTCCAGCCGGATCCGTCCCTCCGACCCGTGCTGGAACGACGAGAACATCGTGTCGAACATGAACTTCAGCGGATAGACGTAGAAGAGCACCAGGAAGAGGAGCACGGCGTTCAGCGTGATCGTGTAGGCATCCTGCAGGCCGAAGCGCCGGAAGAAGGTGTTGTGCTCGGACCAGATCCAGATGAGGAGCGCGAAGCTGCACGCAAACGCGGGGAAGCCCCGCATCAACTCCATCAGCTTCTCGTAATTGTGGGGGACCTCGAGCGCGACGACGAGCAGCGTCAGGGCAAAGGCGAAGACCGTGTCACTGAAGCCTTCCAGCCGCGAGACTTCGTGGCCTCGCCAGCGCAGGGGAGTGTCCATGCGGGTCTCATTATGAGGCATTTCACGGTGTGACCTGGTCTGTCACACCCAGCTTCTACACTGCGTTCATAGAGATTGGTGGCGTCCGGCCTGAACCGGACCTTCAGGAAGAGGGCGCAGATGGCGCAGTTCGACGGGTCGTTGGCACGGACGCTTGATTTCGGGGATGCCGCGGGCACGACGCCCACGACGGCGGCGGTGCACACCGGTGGCGGCCGCGCCGGGCTGCGGCTCGCGCTGCCCGGGGGATTGCTGCGCGGCCCCGACAAGTACCGGGTGCTGGAAAGCCGGCGCCGACAGGCGCAGATCGCCGCGCGGCGCGCCCTGGATCGCATCGACACATTGGAAACATCGCCGGAAGCCGAATAGGAACGAAAAGTGCATAGCCGTACCAAGGAGGTCGCGATGTCACGCTGCTCGCATACGCACCGCCGCACGTTGTGCTTCGAATGCTTCCGCATCGGGATGGAACGCACGCGCGCGCGCCGCGAGGCTTGGGCGCAGAAGACGCTGCCGTTCGAGACCGAGGACCGCGCGCCGGACCGTCCGTTGAGCGGGCAGGCGCTCGCCCACCGTCGCCTGATGCTCGATTATCTGGCGCAGACCGACCGTCGCCGCGCATAGGCCGGGGCGGAAAACCGGGTCAGCGCAAAACGAGGTCAGGAGCGAGCCGGGAGCTCGACGGTATATAGCGTCTTGCCGGCGAGGTTGTGGAGCGCCACCGTCATCGCGCGGGTGCGGCCGCTGACCGTCATCGTTCCGTAGAACTGCAGCCCCTCGCTCGGCGGCCGGTTCCCCTTCATCCCTGGCGGGACGCCAGAAAACCGCAGTTGCGGGCCGAAGGTGCCCTCCAGCTTATTTGGCCCGAAGGTCCCGGCATGCAGCGGGCCTGCGACGAATTCCCAAAACGGCTCGAACTCCGTAAATCGCGCGTGGGACGGGTCGTAGTAATGCGCCGCGCAGTAGTGGACGTCCGCGGTGATCCACACCGTGTTGCGGATTCGCCGGTCGCGGATGAACCGCAGCAGGTCAGCGATTTCCAGTTCCCGTCCGAGCGGCGGCCCGTCGTCGCCATTGGCGAACGCCTCGTACGCCGACGCGCCGTCCGGCACGACGAGGCCGATCGGCAGATCGCTCGCAATCACTTTCCAGGTCGCCCGGCTGGCGAGAAGCCGCGCCTTCAGCCAGTCGAGTTGGCTCGGACCGAACAGCCTCGCGTCTTCCCCGAGCGCCGCCTGCCGGTTCGCGTTGTTGGCGGATCGGTAGCTGCGCAGATCGATTGGAAACACTTCCAGCGGCGCACCGTACGGCACGCTCCGGTAAACCCGCTCCGGATCGTCGCCGCTGCGCGGCAGCGGGTTGTATTCGAAGAACGCCTGCTTCGCGTGCGCGGCAATCAGCGACATGCTCTTCAGCGTGTATTTCTGCTCGCTGTCGATGTTCCGCGTCGGGTACCAGTTGTCGTGCACCTCGTGATCGTCCCAACTCGTAATCTGCGGGACCTCGGCATTGAAGCGCCGCATGTGGGCGTCGAGCAGGTTGTATTGATAGGCGCCGCGAAAATCCGCCACCGTTTCGGCCGCCTTCGACTTGGCCGGGGTGACGATGTTGCGCCAGATCGTGCCGTCGTCCAGCATCACTTCCGCCTGGACCGGCTGGTCCGCGTAGATGGTGTCGCCGACGTTGACGAACATGTCTGGTTCCGCCTGCTGCATCGTCTCGTACATGCGCAGGCCTCCCCACTCGGGGTTGAGGCCCCAGCCCTGGCCCACCGTGTCGGCGGACCACGCGAGCTTCACGTCGCGCGTGTCGCCCGCGGGCGGCGGCGTGCGGAAGCTGCCGGTCTCCGGACGGCTCCAGGCGCGGAGATCGGTGAGGTCTTGGAAGAGCACGCGGTAAAAGATGCGTTGACCGGCGGGAAGATCCGTCAGTTGCACGCGGGCGGTGAAATCGGAGGATTCGAGCGCCGCGGGACCCGGAACACGTCGGACATCCTGGAAGCGATCCGACGTCGAGTACTCGACAAACAGGCGCGCGGCGCGATCGCACCGGCTCCAGATCACGGCGCGCCCGCCTCCGACGTCGCCTGCCGCGATCCCCTGCGGCATGATGGGAAGCGCGTCCGCGGCTTTGACGATCGCCGGCGCCTGTCCGCGTACGGGATGGAGCGCGAGCCGATGCGCTGTTCGCGACAGGGGGGTCAGGGTCAGCGCGCCGGCGGCGCGCAGGAATGCGCGGCGATCGAGCGGCTTCACGACCGGGGGCCCGCCGGAGATGGTTGCTCTCTCGTTCGCATTGCTGACTCTACTCTCAGACCTTTGTCGTGTCCGGCTCGAGCCGGACATTGTGGCTGTGAAATCAGTCCACTGAAGCGGGTACGGTCCTATCGAGGCGCGAAGCGCCGGGGTACCGTGCCCAGATCGCGCGCTGCCGGCAGCCCGTTCGATGCCGAGGCCTGGGTGGCGGCGCGAACCACCGCGTCCGCCATCGCCTCGGCGGCGAGAGCGCCGACCGTACCGTAGTTGACCTCGCCGTCCCACGCGCCGGTGGCCAGGGAAAAGATGGTATCCCCATCGCCCGGGGTGTGAACCGGCGAGATCGCCCGGGCGTAGCCGTCGTGCGCCATCTGCGCGATCTTCTGGGCCTGCACTTTCGTGAGCCGGGCGTTTGTGGCGACGACGCCGATAGTGGTGTTCTCTGCGGCGCGTCCTTCGCGCCCACCCCCCTGCCGCAGGAGCTTGCGCGCGTCGAGCAGCCGGCCATCGGATCCACGGACGCCGGCGACGACCAGTCCGGTTTCCGGATCGATGATGTCGCCGACCGCGTTGACGGCGACCAGCGCCGCAACCACCAGTCCGCTTGGCAGCTTGATCGCGGCGGAGCCGATGCCCGCCTTCATCGGCCCTCCGCCGCTGCCGCGTCCGCCTGACTTGCCGATGGTCGAGCCCGCCCCGGCGCCGACGTTGCCTTCCGTCACCGGCGCTTCCGAGGCCGCGCCGGCCGCCCGATATCCGCAGTCCGCCCCGGGCCGGATCCTGGCGCTGCCCCCGAAACCCAGATCCATCAGGATCGCGCCGGGCACGATCGGCACCACGCCACTCGCCACCGGATAGCCGATGTTCCGCTCGTCCAGCCACTTCATCACGCCCGAGCCCGTGTCGAGCCCGAACGCGCTTCCGCCGGACAGGAATATGGCGTTGACGATCTGGACGCTGTTCACCGGATCGAGCAGGTCCGTTTCGCGAGTGCCCGGCGCCCCGCCGCGCACGTCGACGCCCCCGACCGTGCCAGCCCTTGCGAGGATCACCGTGCAGCCGGTCGGCCGCTCGGCCAGCGTGAAGTGGCCGACCTTGATGCCTTCAACCGCGGTCAGCGTCCAGTTGTCGACCGCCGGCGTCGCATACGTCGAGGCTTGTGGGTCCGGCGACGGACGCGGCTGTCCCCGGGCGTCCGCACCAGCCTGCGCCGCTCGAGGCGCCGGCGATGTCGCCAATGCGGCGGTGCCAAGTAGGACCCCTAGCAGGGCGCGTGTGGTCATCTTTCGAGATTGTGACAGCAAGCGCCGGCTGAACCCAAACGAAACCCGAGGCGTGAACGCGACCCCGTCCTAGAACCGAGAGCCCAACGCCCAACGGTCGGCTACCTCACGTCGGGAATCCGCAGGTCGCAATCGCGCGTCGGGAGCGCTCATAGCGGAACCGGCTGCCGGCCACGCCCAGAGCCAACACGCATCCTGTTAGAGTGTGGTGATGCTGAGGTCGAATCGAGCCACGGCCCGGCTGCCCCCGTGCTCCCTCTCGTTCGAAGCCCGACGATAGATGTCTTCCCTGGCTCTGCTTCTTGCGTATGCGGCGGCCCAGATTGCCCTTGGCATCTGGACCGGACGGCGGGTGCGCACGGCAAGTGACTTCTTCGTCGCGGGGCGCGCGCTCGGCCCGGGCCTGCTGTTTGCCACGATGCTGGCGGCGAATATCGGCGCGGGATCGACGGTCGGCGCAACCGGGCTCGCCTACCGCGACGGACTCGCCGCGGTCTGGTGGGTGGGATCGGCGGCGGCCGGGTCGATCGTGCTGGCCCTCTGGATCGGCCCGGCGATCCGGCGCGCCGCGGCGGCGCACGATCTTCGGACCGTCGGGGATTTTCTCGAGCTCCGTTTCGGCGTCCATGTCCGGACCACGATCGCCGTGCTCTTGTGGATCGGCGCGATCTTCATTCTCGCCGGCCAGTTGATTGCTATTGCGACCATCCTCAATGTCGTGGTCGGCCTGCGGCTCGTGTGGGGCTGCGTCCTTGGCGGCCTGCTGATCACGATCTACTTCACGGCGGGCGGGCTGCTCACCTCGGCCTGGGTGAACGTCGTCCAGCTGACGGTGAAGCTGGCCGGCTTTTCGATTGCGCTCCCGCTCGCGCTCTCCAGTGTCGGGGGATGGAGCGCGTTGACGGGTCTCCACCCCACGCCTGATTATTGGCACCTCTGGAGCGGCGGACAATCAGGGCTGGTCTACCTCGCGGTGCTCGGCCCCGCGTTCATCGTGTCGCCCGGGCTGCTGCAGAAAATCTACGGCGCGCGCGACGATCGCGCGGTCCGCCTGGGTGTCGGGCTCAACGCACTCGTACTCGCGGCGTACGCCATGGTCCCGGTGGTGCTCGGGATGATTGCGCGCGCCAGGTTTCCGGACCTGCCCTCGCCGCAGCTTGCGCTGCCGATGGTCCTGATGCACGGTGTGCCTGCTGCGGTGGGTGCGCTCGGCCTGGCCGCTGTCTTCTCGGCGGAGCTGAGCGCCGCTGACGCCGTCCTCTTCATGCTGACCACGTCGCTCGCACAGGATTTCTACCGGCGATTTCTTCACCCCGACGCGACCGAGACGCAGATGCTGCGCGTGACGCGCGTGACCGCCGTCGGCGCCGGATTGCTGGGCGTCGGCGTCGCGGTCGCGGCAGAGAGCGTCATCACCGCGCTCAGCATCTTCTACACCCTGATGGGCGTAGCGCTGTTCGTGCCGATCCTCGCCGGGTTGTACACCCGCGCCGCGCGCGAGTGGGACGCGATGGCGGCAGTCATCGCCGGTGTCGGTACCGTGCTCGTGTATCAGGTCGTCCTGGGCGGAGGAACGGTATACGGTGTCACGCCGCCGATGGCGGGCCTTGCGATGGCGGCACTGGCCTTCGCGGTCGCGATCAGTCTCCGTAAGATCCGTGGCGGCCTGAAAGCGGCATCGTCCGGCTGAAGCCGGACGCCACAGACAGAGAGCAGCCGGACGCCACAGATGAAGCAGAAGCCGGACGCCGGAGGCTGGCGGGAGTC
>JBDTSX010000186.1:0-8119 GCA_039930925.1 Acidobacteriota bacterium
TTCCGGCGTGATCGCGTTCGCCAGGGCACGCACCGCGAACTTGCTCATGGCATAGGCCGAAGCACCGGGCGTCGCCGTCCATCCGGCAACGCTCCCGATCACGACCACGTTGCCCCTGCTTTTCTCGATTTCGGGAAGCGCCGCGTAGATCGTCCGCAGCACGCCGAACACGTTGGTCTCGAACTGGCGCCGATAGTCTTCGATGGACAGGGTCTTGAGCGCCCCGGCCACCCCAAAGCCCGCGTTGGCGATGACCACGTCCAGCTTTCCCCAGTGCTGCACGGATTCGGCCACCGCGCGCTCCACGTCGCCGTGGCCCGTCACGTCACAAAGGGCGACAAGCGGTCTCGGCGCGCCGGTCTCCGCGATTCGGTCGGCGAGGTGTTCGAGCGACGCCTGTCGCCGTGCCGCCAACGTCAGCTTCGCGCCGGACTGGCCGAGTTGCCACGCCAGCTCCTGGCCAATTCCCGATGAGGCTCCCGTCACGAGAACAGCCTTGTCCCTGAAATACCCGTCCTTGAGTTTCATGGCTTTGAGGTAGCGGAACGACTCCCCACCCGGCGGCGGCGGCGTGCGAGGGCGGCCGTCACGCGATCGCGCTTCACGATTTCACGTGGCCTTGACGAAGCCGTCGAGGACGGCCTGATCCCTGAGGAGCGCCCGCAACGACGACGCCGAGATCTTGACCCCTTCGAGATACTCGAGCTCACGAATCTCCAGACCGCCGCACAGCCGACTCGCGAGGTTGCTCACGCGCGCGTGGTGGCCGACGAGCGCCACCGCGCGCACACCGCCAAGCGGAAGACCGCTGGCGTGAGCCTCGCGACAAATGGCGCGGGGCGTGAACGAGTCCTTGGCGGTAAACGGCGTCAGGCCCGTGACCTCGATGCACGGGGCGCCCAGCGAGGCGGCCAGCCTTTTCGCCGTCTGCGAGGCATGCAGCCAGCGACTCGAGAGGATCAGACCGGGGTTCACGTCCCTCAGCGCCGAGGCGAGCGCCTCGACGGCGGCAAACCCGGCCGGGTCGAGCGGCACGTCCGGGTCCGCGGCGGCGATGTCCGCCTTCCGGCCGTGGCGAATCAAGACGAGGCGCAAGGGCGGCCCGGAGATCACAGTCTCACTTCTTGGCCGGGGCGTCGACCGCCGGCGCGGCGCCGGGAGCCTGCGGAATCGCGGCGATGGAAATCTTGACCTTCAATTCGCCGCTGTTGTCCGACATGCCGCCTGGCTCGTCGTTGACGGTGAGCAGGATCGGTCCGTTCACGGTGCTGTCGATTTCGAAGTAGACCTTGCTGCCGGCGACGCGGACGGTGCCGTCGGCGGCGCCGGCTGTACTGCCGCCGATCTTCGCGAGCAGCGCCCCGGTCGGCGCGGATGGGAGCAGCGTGGCGCCGGCGCTCGTCAGCGCCGTGAGATCGCCGTCGGGCCCGCACGCCCGCCCCGGCGAATAACTCCAGCTGCCCCCCGCCGTCGCTTCGATGAGGATCCGCGCCGGACCCTTGACGTAATCGACCGCCCATGTCCAGATCCCGGTCGGTTTGGCCGGCACGGTCACGTCCTGCACTTGCGACCACTCCATGTCGATTCCTTTCGCGGGTCTCGGCGCCGGCGGCGGTGCCGCGGACGACAGCCGCAGGGCCATCAGGAGCGCCGCGCCCCCGACGACAACCACGTACACGGCCAGCACACGGTTCACGCCGTGAACGAACGTCTTCACGGCTGGGCATCCGGCGGATGGTGGTAGCCGATATCGACCGTTTCCTGACCGTACGCCGTGACCCGCCGCAGCGCGCTCCAGAGCGCACGCTCGTCGCGGAGTCCGGACGGCTTGCGCACGTGCAGCGCCTCGAGCAGCCGCAAGCGATGGAGATCCACGCTCGAGCGGACGAGCTCGCCGAAGGCGACGTAGCTCTCGACCGCCGCGACGTAACAGGCGCGGGCGATGATCGGTCCGGCGATGGCGGTCGCCAGGAAGCGCCACGTCGACGAGCCTGAAAACGGGAGCACGACCACCCAGGCCGCGGTAGTGATGGTCGTGAGCCAGCAGCAGGCCACAAGAAAGTCGAGCTGCGCCTTGGCATCCTGCAGCGTCCCGAACAGTTCCTGTTCTTTCAGGAGGAGCGCCTGCAGCCGCGACCAGAACGTCGGAAGGTTGATGCCGTAACGCGTCAGGCCGTAGCTCTGGAGTGCCGCCGCGACGTTGCCGAACGCCGTGGGCGCGACGTCCCGCGGGCCGAACCGCCACTGCAGTTCGGTGGCGAGCGCCACTTCCCGAGCCTCCCATTGGTACTTCGCGTACTGAATCAGGGTAAGGAACTCCGTGCGGTCGGCGGCGAGGGCCCGGCCGGCGGTCGGGTGGTTGACGTTGATGTTGTTGGCGCGAAGCACCGCGGCCAGCTCGTCGTGGGCCGCCTGCAGCGCGCCGCCGCCGATCTCCTGGGCGGCGGTGCGCAGCGCGCGCAGCCGGGCGATAGCGGCCGCCGCGTTACCCGAGATGCCGTCGTAGGTGTTCGTGGTGCGGTCGGTCACGCCGTCCGATTCCTTGAGTCCGGCCGCCGCCGCCTGCGACAGGCCTTCGGTCCACCGCGCTTCGCTGCGCGCGATCTCCCCGGCCGTCTTGCGAGCCTGGAAGTACCCCTGGCGCAGCTCGCGGAACCGCTGGAGCTGCACCGCGGTCAGCGTCCTCGACAGCCAGCCGGCGGGTCGAAGGTGCCGGCCCTGCAGAACGTCGATCAGAAAGGCGTTCAGGCTCCACAGCACGTAAGCGACCACCGCGACCGCCACCGCGACGGCGGCCACGTCGAAGGCGCGCGCCGTTCCTGAAATCTGGGGATCCGCCCAGCGGTGAAACCAGTCGAACTCCACGTAGAGCAGTACGCCGTTCAGGAAGCCGAACACCAGCACCGGCGCGAACGCGCCGATGACGAAGTATTTCGAACCGAGGGTCGTCAGCCGGTCGATGACCGTCGAGAGCATGGCGAAGGATCAGGCCACCTGAATTGTCGGCGGATTGCCATCGGGCCGCGAACATTCGGGGATGAGGGGGCACTTCTGGCCGAGCGCGACGTCCGGCTCGGGAAAGTAGTGCGTCGGCGTGCCATCGCATTCGAATCCGCCGGTCGCGCTGAGCATCTCCTTGAGGCCTTCGTGGCGGGTGATGATCATCACTTCCGCGTTGGCGGCGGCAATCAGCGCGTACTGCGCGCCGCGCGCGTCCAGCATCTGTTCCACCTGCTGATAGGTTCGGTGCGGGCGCACCGCGTCGATGTGGAACTCTCTGGCGATCGGCGCATCCGCGATCAGGATTCTGCGGCCACCCTCGACCTCCCCGACCGTCGTCTTTCCCGCCGCGCGCGCGCGCAGCAGGTTGCCGGCGAACAGGAGCTCGTAGGTGTCGTTGTCGGCGTAGCGGACGACACCAGCGCGCTGGTACTGCCGCAGGAGCTCCAGCGCCTGCGCAACCGGCGCCTGACTGTAGACCAGCGGAAGGGTGACGACATCCATCCCACACCTCCGAGAGGAAAAGGTGCGCTTATACTACCGGCGAAATACTCACGACGCGATCTGAGATTTCAGTTTCGATCCGATCTGGCCGGCCCAGCCCGCGCGCCGCCGCACCGTGTCAGCCGGCGCCGGCCCCCAGACGGTGTGCCGGACAGCACACCCACTTCTCACGGCGCATGTCACGATGGCTGATGCGGCGGTCCAGTGGCAGGCAAGCGCTGAGGCTGCAGCTGCGGTCCGCTGCTGCAGAGAGAGCGCGTGGAGCCACGGCGCTGGGGCTCGGATTCTGCCCGACTGGGAAGGCTCTTGCCGGCGTGGGTGGGCGGCCAGGCGCGCACGCCACTTTCTCTGATTGACGACTCCATCTGTGAAGAGCATCCGAAGTATTGCGGCCTGCTTCGCATTGGCTTCCCTGTGTCATGGAGAAGCGCTCGCCCTCGATCCCGCGAAGGCCCTCACGCAGTTTACCCATTCCGCCTGGCAGATGGAGGATGGGCTCCCGCAGAACTCGATCAGATCCATTGCCCAGACCACCGATGGCTACCTGTGGCTCGCAACCCAGGCCGGCATCGTCCGGTTCGACGGTGTCCGCTTCACCGTGTTCAACACCGCGAATACGCCTGCGCTCACGAACAGCAATATCCCGGTTCTCCTCGCCGCGCGGGACGGGAGCCTCTGGATCGGCACGTATGGCGGCGGGGTGACGCGCTTGAAAGACGGGACGTTCACCACGTATACGACCCGGGACGGCCTGGCGCACGATGTGGTGTTTGCGCTCTGCGAGGACAGCAAGGGGAATCTCTGGGTCGGCACACATGGGGGCGGTCTAAGCCGGTGGCGAGATGGCCGGTTCACGACCCTCTCGACAAGAAACGGGCTCTCCAACGACTTCGTGAGGGCGATCCACGAAGACCGTCAGGGAGACCTGTGGATTGGCACGGACGGCGGCGGATTGAACAGGTTGAGTGCCGGCCAGTTCACGGTCTTCAAGAAGCCGCAGGGGCTCCCGAGCGACATCATCCTGTCGATACACGAGGACCGGCACGGGAGCCTCCGGGTGGGTACGTTTGACGGTGGGCTGAGCCGGCGGCGCGATGGCAGGTTCACGACCTACGCAGTCAAAGACGGACTTCCCAGCAATGCCGTGTACGCCCTCTGCGAGGATCGCGACGGGAGTCTGTGGGCCGGAACGCACGGCGGCGGGCTCAGTCGATGGGACGGCGAACGGTTCACGTCACTCACGACTGAATACGGACTCGCCGATGCCGGGGTGAGAGCCATCTATGAAGATCGCGAAAGAAGCCTGTGGATCGGCACCGCCGGCAGCGGTCTCCACCGGATCAAGGATGGTAAGTTCACGACCTTCACGACAGCGGAAGGACTCTCGAGCAACCTGGTCTACCCGGTCTACGAAGATCGGGCGGGCGACGTCTGGATCGGCACTGAAGACCGCGGCCTGAATCGGCTTCGCGGAGGGCGCGTCTCGGCCTACACGACCAAACAGGGCCTGGCCAGCGACCATGTGTGGTCGATTGAGGGGGGACATGACGGCAGCCTGTGGCTCGGAACGGGAGGAGGACTCAGTCGGCTGAAGGATGGGCGCTTCACCAACTTCACCACGCGAGAGGGGCTCTCCACCAACATGGTCTGGGCGGTTCACGAGGGCCGCGACGGCTCCCTCTGGATCGGCACGTTCGGTGGCGGTTTGAACCGCCTGAAAGACGGCCACTTCGACGTCTACACATCAAAAGACGGCCTGCCTGACACGTCCGTCAGAGCGATCGCGGAAGATGCGGCGGGAACGCTCTGGATCGGGACGAACAGCGGGGGCGTGGCCAGGTTGTCCCAGGGTCGGTTCACGACCATCTCGACAAAGGACGGCCTCTCGAGCAACGTGGTGCGATCCCTCTACGCCGACCCAGACGGAAGCGTCTGGATCGGCACGCTTGGCGGCGGACTGAACCGGCTGAAGAACG
Organism: Acidobacteriota bacterium; assembly: GCA_039930925.1. Lineage (GTDB taxonomy): Bacteria > Acidobacteriota > Vicinamibacteria > Vicinamibacterales > 2-12-FULL-66-21 > JALZOC01. The sequence continues at coordinate 5,481 of JBDTSX010000186.1, forward strand.
GCCGTACCACGGTGTACATGACCCGGGATGGCCTGTTCGACGATGTGATCTGGCTGATCCTCGAGGATGGCCAGAGCCATCTCTGGATGAGCAGCTCCCGCGGGATCTTTCGAGTCAGCAAGCAGGACTTGAACGATTTCGCTGACGGCCGCATCAAGTCAATTGCCTCCGTCGCGTACGGCAAGGCGGATGGTGTGAAGAGCAGCCAGGGCGTCGGCGGCTCGCAGTCAGTCGGTTAACCCCGTGAACCGGCTGCTCGCCACACGGCTGTTGGAAAACCGCGGGCACAGCGTCGCGGTGGTCGGCAACGGTCGCGAGGCCCTCGACGCAACGGAACACCGAGTCTTCGACGTCGTGCTGATGGATCTGGAGATGCCGGAGATGAGCGGCCTGGAGGCCACCGCGGTGATTCGCCGGCGCGAGCAGCGGACCGGGACGCATCTCCCGATCATTGCCATGACCGCCCACGCCATGATCGGCGATCGCGAGAGGTGCCTGGCGGCCGGAATGGACGCCTACGTCAGCAAGCCGATCAGCGCCGCCGAGCTCTATGCCGCGCTCGAGACTGTGGCGCGCACAGACAGCGTTGACGCCAGTCAGATAGAAATCGCGGCCCGCCTGGACTGCTGAACGAGTGCAGGGTGCCGTCGATTCACATCGCCAACGCCGGACTGGTGATGCCGCGCTGCCAGTCCGCGTCGTCAAGGGTCACCGGGTCTACAATACCGCGCAGTCGGAAGCGCCGGCGCCGCCGTTGTGGCAGTGACCGCCGCCGCATCGGAGGATCGTCCGTGCAAGATGCTCAACACATGATTCGCGAGATCGCCTTCGAGATGGCCGCCTCCAGCGTGCGCTTCGGTGCCGGCGTCACGCGAGAGGTGGGGCTGGACCTTGTCGATCTTGGCGTCCGGCGCGCGCTGGTCGTGACCGACGCCAACCTGACGCGACTCGCACCGGTGCACACGGTGCTGACGGCGCTCGACGCTGCGGGTGTGGAGGCGGTGCTCTACGACCGGGTGCGCATCGAACCCACCGACGCATCGTTCCGCGACGCGATCCAATTCGCTCAAATGCACCTGGTGGACGGGATCGTGGCGGTAGGCGGAGGCTCGGTGATCGACACGGCGAAGGCGGTCAACCTCTACACGACGTATCCGCCGGCCGATTTCCTCGACTACGTCAACGAGCCGATTGGGAAAGCGATGCCGGTACCGGGCCCGCTCAAGCCGCTCATCGCGATTCCCACGACCGCCGGGACCGGCAGCGAAACGACCGGGGTCAGCATTTTTGATCTCACCGAGCTGCACGCGAAGACCGGCATCGCGAGCCGCCGGCTCAAGCCGACGCTGGGCATGCTGGATCCCGAGAACACCCGGACGATGCCGACGCAGGTGGCCGCGTCCAGCGGGCTCGACATCTTGAGCCACGCCATCGAGGCGTTCACGGCGATCCCGTATACGTCGCGTCCCCGGCCCGCGAGTCCGGCGCTCCGCCCTGCCTACCAGGGGTCGAACCCGATCAGCGACATCTGGGCGCTTCAGGCGCTGCGCATGGTCGCGCAGTACCTCGTCGCAGCCGTCGAGGATCCTGCCAACGACCAGGCCCGCGAGCAGATGATGCTCGCCGCGGCGTATGCTGGCGTGGGATTTGGTAACGCCGGCGTGCACCTTCCGCACGGCATGTCTTACCCGGTCTCGGGCCAGGTGAAGCATTTTCGCGCCCCCGGTTACTCCAGCGATCACCCGCTCGTGCCGCACGGGTTCTCGGTAATCCTCAATGCACCGGCCGTCTTCCGATTCACGGCGGCCGCCAATCCGGCGCGCCACCTGCAGGCGGCCGAGGTGCTCGGCGCCCGGGTGACAGGCGTCACGGAGGCCGACGCCGGAAAGGTTCTCGCGGACCGCATCACGTGGTTCATGGAGCGGCTCAGGGTGCCCAACGGGTTGAAGGCGGTGGGGTACACCTCGGCCGACATTCCCAGCCTCGTCGAAGGAACGCTGCCGCAGCACCGCGTCACGAAGCTATCGCCGCGACCGGCCGGGCGCGACGAGCTGGCCGCGCTCTTCGAGGACGCGATGGTCGCGTGGTGATCGGCGCCCCGCTCATCGTCGGCGCCACTTGCATCCTCAGCTGCTGGCCCCCGATGCTGGCCTGCCTCTTTCCGGCCACGATCTCGCTCTGAACAGCACCGGCGGCGTCATCGGCCTCGTGGAGAGCCGATCGTTCCGGCCACCGAAACGGCTGGTGATCGCCGTCACCGCCGCGCTGACTGTCTTCGCCGCAGTTCGTTGAAGCGGCGCGCCGCCGGACCGCACGGGCGCCGCCGAAGGATCCGCGCAGAGCGCTCCAGCGTACAGACCGAGTGCCGTCGCCGCTCCAGGATGTCCGCTCAGCGCGGTGCGAAGCGGATGAGGCCTACGCCGAGGGCCCGTCCGACCCGACGAAGCCGCCGACGGTCACGGCCGGCGCCAATGCCGACGAGATCGTCGTCACACGCGCCGACGGCACGCGTTTCATTGTCCGTCGTAAGGTCCGTGCCCAGGTCCTGACCCGGCCCGGTCGTCCCCGCGCCGGATTCTGCAAGCACGACGAGGGATCCGCCGTTATGCAGTTGACCACGATCAGGCGGCGGCCGAACG